>NYWG01000077.1 GCA_002684915.1 Verrucomicrobiales bacterium | reverse complement strand
AACATTTACATTTGAATCACCAGTATTCTTAGATGACGGTGTTGAATACTGTTTTGTAGTCTATACAAACTCATCTGATTACGAGTGTTTTGTGTCTAGAATGGGAGAAAAAGACCTTGCAACAGGGCAGACAATCGCAGAACAACCATACGCAGGTTCATTATTTAAATCACAAAATAACAGTACATGGACTGCAGAACAAACAGATGATTTAAAATTCCATTTAAAACGTTGTTCTTTTGATACAACTAAGATACCTTTGGTTTCTTTTGACAATGCGGCCTTACCTGCTCAGACGTTACAAGAAAACCCAATACAAACATTCTCAGGTCAAGACTATGTTAAAGTATACAGTTATACACACGGTATGTATCACCTTCAGTCAAACACTACTATTGCAGGTGTAACTGGGGATAGTACAGGTTCTGTATTAACAATAGGAGCACCTTCAGTATCAGGAACACCAAGTAACGGTGCATATACAGGTATTGCAACTACAGGTGGAACAGGAACGGGTTGTACAGTCGATATAACTGTAACAGGTGGTTCTGTATCTTCATGTACTATATCTGCAGTAGGTTCAGGATACCTTGCAACAGATACATTATCAGTTACAAACTTTGACGGTGGAACTGCAGATGCAACAATCGCTGTTGACACTATTGGAGATACACTAGGTGGAATACCAGTTGAAGCTATAAACGCAACATTCACTTCAATTAAAAATATCGGAATAGATACATTCTGCATAACTCCTTCTTTATCTGCATATGACCTTAAATCAGGTTATAAAGCAGATAAATCAACAGTAGGTGGTGGTAAAGTTGCAACTGCAACAAGAGATTACTACTTTGATACATTACATACAATGATACCTAACGTTTCATCTCAAGGAACAAAAATAAGTGCAACAGTTAATACTACTCCAATGTATTCACCTGAAGGTTCTATTAGTGGAACAGTTTATCAGAAGAGTGTTTCGTCTAGTGCGATTACACTAAATGATAATTCATGGTTGTCAAGTCCAAGTGTGGTTGCATCACCAATCAATGAAACAAACGAAATGAGTGGTGGTAAATCATTTAATGTTGGATTACAGTTATATTCTAATAATCCAAACATATCACCAGTTATTGATGTTGCATCTATAGGTTGTTTAGGTATTGCAAATAGAATTAACAATATCAATAGTTCATCAGATGTACCTACAGGAACTACATACATTGATTCTACTCAACCTGATGGTGATTCTAATGTAATGGTATATTGTACAAGAAAGGTATCTCTAAAGACTCCTGCACAAGGACTGAGAGTAACAGCAGATTTCTTTAGACCACCAACAACAGATTTAAAAGTATTATATAAAGTTCTTACAAATGATGAAGAGACACCATTTGACGATTTAGGTTGGAAGTATTTCAACACTACAGGTGCTCCCGATACAACAACAGAAGCAGATGCAAGAAACTTTAAAGAATATGAATTTACTGCAGATGACTTAAATGAGTTTAGTGCATTTGCAATTAAGATTGTAGGACAAGGAACAAATACTTGTGTAGTACCAATGGTATCTGCACTTAGGTGTATTGCGATTGCATAATGAGTGAATATGTCAAGGTAGAAGGGCATTCTAATTTACTTAGAGATGAACACTCAAGTGCAATAGTTAGTAGTGATACAAACTCATATGAGTTGTATAAAAAAAGAAGAGAAACATTTAAGGTTCAAAGAAACGAGATAAATACATTAAAGAATGAAGTTGGTGAAATAAAGGAATTATTACATACATTAATAGAGAAGGTAAATGGCTAAAACAGTAGACCAATTCAGTACACTAGAAGACTTCAGAAAGAAGTATAACGAACTTGCGATAGACGTAGGAGATAAGTCTGGCCTTAGAACAACTGCAACTGGAACTATTGTAGATTCATTAAACAGTTTGGAAGACAAGTCATTCTTCTTCCAAGAGTTTGTTTATACTGCGACTGGTTCTCAAGTAACATTTACTGGTGCAGATGCATTCAATAACACTCTTTTAATGAGAAAGGATAGAATCCAAGTATTTAAAAACGGTGTTCACTTATTAGAAGGAACAGACTTCAATATTACTGGACAAGATGCACAAGGAAATTATGCAAACGTTGTATTAACTTCAGGTGCAAGTGCAGGTGATAAGATTGTAGTGTATTCATTTACTGGTTCTTATCTAGGAGTTCAAGCGTCAACAAGTGGTGGCGGGGGTTTCTTTACAGAGACATCAAACAAAACAATTTATAATACTAACGATGACGGTGTTATTTTAAATGGAGATGGTGCTCCTAACCAAACTACAACACTACAAAGTGGTTACACAATTCAACTTGCAGGAAAAACATATGTAGAAGATGATATGGCATTTGTTGCAAATAAAAGTATTACTATTGGTGGTAGTGGAAGATTTGTAGGGGATTTAAACGGTAATGCAGATACAGTAACAAATGGAGTTTACACTTCAGACACTAATACAGTTACTGGAACAATTATTGCAAACAATACTGTTACAAATGATAACCTAGTAAACACAACTACTACTGTAGGTACAACTGCAATTCCTTTAGGTGGAAGTCAGACAACTATTGCAGGTCTTTCAAGTGTAACTTCAACAACTTTTGTTGGTGCATTAACAGGTAATGCGACAACTTCCTCAACTACTGCATCAATAAGTGGTCATAGTCTACAGAACTTAGCAAATGTTGGTGCTTCAGCTACACCTTCAGACGGACAAGTATTATCTTGGGATAATTCTGCTAGTGAATGGACAAACACAAACCCAGCTGCAACATTTACACAAGCAGATGCTAGAGGTGCATTATCAGGTGGAGATGGAATTGATTATACTAGTGGAACAGGGGNAATAAAAACAGACCATGCAAACGGACTAACTATNAATAGTGGAAAAATTGAACTNGATTACGAAACTGTAAGTTCTGCCCCTTCAGGTGTTGGAAGTTCAGCGACAGGACATTTATGGTTCGTCATATAAGATTATGTTATGTCTAAAGAAATATATATAAACACTGGTACTACTTTTCAACAACAGTACACGGCAAGACAACCTGCGATAGGGACAACTCCTGTTACTGCACAATATGATGCACAAGGAAACGCAAACTCTCAAACACCTTATACCTATCAGGATAGGTCGCCTTATACTTTTAGGTCTCCTGTAAGTAATCAGACTCCATATATTGCAGCTGCTCAACAACCATATCCGTATATAGGGACTACACAACAACCGTATATAGCAAACGCTCAACAACCGTATCCGTATCCTGCATCTGCACAAAATCCTTATCCATATATTGCGAATGCACAACAACCATATCCTTATATTGCAAATAGTCAGACACCGTTTACATATCAACACCGAGTACCTTTTACATATCCTAGAAGTAATATTCAAGGACAAAACCCGTTTACATATCAACACCAACAGCCGTTTACCTATCCTAGAAGTAATATTCAAGGACAAAACCCATTTACTCATAATGTCCAAACTCCTGTTACCTATCCTAGAAGTAATATTCAAGGACAAAACCCATTTATTGCACAAGGAAGGAGTCCATATCCTGCAAATAAACAAACAAGTGCTAGAAATTCTATTAACGTACAATATTCTTTGGGAAGTGGAATACAACATACTAAAACAGACCACACACCTTCAGGTCAATCACTTACAGCACAAGTATATGCATATGAGTCAGCTAATGAGTATATTGTTTGGAGAGCTATTAGAGTGTTGTGGAGAGTATACTGGTGGAGACACTCAAATGGATATGGATATGCATACTGGTATGTAAAAAGGTCTTCTACTGCTAATTCCCCTCTTTTAGGTGGTACAACTAACCAAAACTCTTTAGTGTACCTTACACAAGGAAACGTTGCATTTAATACATCTAATTGGAGATTAGTAGAACAATGGAGTTTTTGGAATAGTATATGGCCAGATTCTTTAAGTTTAGGGTCTTTATCTCCAACAGCAACAACAGGCTCTCTTCCATTAACTACAACATCAGGTTCTAATACATCTAATGCATATGAGGGTTATAAAGAATTGGTTTGGGAATGTGAAGAAGGTTTTGCTGTTCCCAGTGGCGGGCAGAGGAACCAAACTTATTATATGACTTGTACTGCAATTAAATCAAATTACCCCAACTTAACGGGTGGTCAACATGGAACTAATATTAATGGAAGACTTGTATGTGATTGGTCTCCTTATTGTTTTGTTGCTGGAAGTAAAGTTTTATTAGAAGATAATACTACTAAGAATATCGAGGATATGCAGGTAGGGGATACAGTAATTGGTAAAGACGGTATTGTAAATGCAGTTAAAGAATTGCGAACTCATGACTGCACTGATGCACCAATATACACTATTAACGGTGAATTAGTAACAACTAGTGGACACCCTATACTTACAACAGAGGGTTGGAAGTCATGTGATGCAACAGAAGGACAAAAACTACACCCTGAATTAAATATAACAGAACTTGCAATAGGAGATAAACTATTAAAAGACGCTGGAAATGCAAACGGGGATACAATAGAAGAGGAAGTAACAACATTGACTGTAGCTACACACGCTACTATCACGGTTTATAATTTAGACGTAACAGATTCACCATCGGGGAATGACACTTATGTAGTTAATAACTACATAGTGCATAACAAATAATGGCTACTTGGAATGCAAGCAGACAACCTTCTATAGGACAACAACCCTATCAACAACCGTCTACATATCAACATCAGATACCGTTTACATTTCAGGCAAGACAACCTAGTATATATCAGTATCAGGCAAATCAGAGACAACCTAGTATTGGACAAGCAAGACAACCAACTATTTACCAATATCAGGCAAATGCAAGAAATCCAATAATAGGACAAGCAAGACAACCAACTATTTACCAATATCAGGCAAGTGCAAGACAACCTACAATAGCAGACGCTCGACAGCCTGGAACATATGCAAGACAAGGACAAACTCCATTTACTTATTCTAGACAAGGTCAAACACCTACAATATATCAGGCAACAGGTCAAACACCGTTTACATATCAAGCAAGAACGCCAGGCGGTAATTATCAGGCGACAGGTAGAACACCGTTTACATATTCAGCCAGACAGCCTGGAACTTATAGGAACCCTGTAGCTGGTCAACAACCTTTTATTGCACAAGGAAGACAACCTAACATTTATCAGGTTCCTTACACAACACAATATACATTCCAACAACCTTACATATATCAGACAACTTATACTGCAACTAGAGCTATCGGCCCTGTAGCAAAAGTTAAAGGGGTCTATGTAAATGACGGTGGAACACTAAGAAAATTAGACAAAGTTTATGTAAACGACAGTGGAACATTGGAACAAATTCACCAATCTGTTCCAACTGCACAATTTCAACTATAATTTGGACTAAATAGTTATATGGCCATTATTGCAAACATTTTTATAGACCAAGGCGCAGATTTTTCAATCACGGTAAACGTAGCAGATGTAGACGGAACCACGTTGGATTTAGCGGGTTATACTGCGGCCGCACAAATAAGAAAAACATATGAGTCTTCGTCTTCAAGTGCTGTTTTCACTACTTCTATATCATCACCAACAACAGATGGTCAGGTAACATTATCTTTAACAGATACTGTAACTACTGCATTATCTCCAGGCAGATATGTATATGATTTGGTAGTTACTTCAGGTGGTGGACTTAAGACTAGAGTAGTAGAAGGACAAGCAGTAGTAACACCAGGCGTAACGAGGTAATTATGGGAATAAAAGGAACATTAAGTAGAGTCGCAACTATAGGTGGAAGTGTAGTAGGCGCTGGTAATATTCGTGCGAAACAAGTTGCAATCGGAAGTGCAAGTGGTTCAACGGATATTTCTGCAAAGTCAATTCAAGAACTTTCAGACGTAAACGCATCTGAGACAGATGACGGAATTCTTTCATATAACGCAACAACCGACAAGTGGGAAACAACAACCGTACTTGACGGTGGAACGTTTTAATTGTCTAAATAATCATACAAATCAAGGATACCAACCAGTGAGGTATCGACCCTCATAGTGAGAGGATAGTATTTTTAAAATTATGAAATCACGACCTGAATAGTGCAAGGTCAAAAAATAACATAAACTTTTATAGGAAATATAAAAATGGCAACAGTAATTCAAATCAAACGAAGTACAGGTAATAGTGCCCCAGCAACGAGTAATCTCGCTGAAGGGGAATTAGCATATGTACAGGATAGGTCGAATTCAGGTGCTGGTGCAAAACTATACATTGAGTCAGTAGATTCAGATAACTCAACTGCTTTAATCCATGCGATTGGTGGTAAGTATTATACTGATATTCTTGCTGGTTCAACTGCAACTCCTGCTGACTTTAAAGTCGGTAATGGTTCGTCTACAGGTGCTACACTAAAACTAATGGAAGATACCGATAACGGTTCTAACTTTGTTGGTCTTAAGGCTGCAAACGCATTAGGTTCAAGTGTAACATGGACTTTACCAAGTGCAGACGGTTCTGCAAACCAAGTACTCGGAACAGATGGAAGTGGAACACTTTCATTCCTATCAACAACTTCAACTCTTGCTGGTGCATCAGACTCAGATATTTCTTCCGCTAGTGGTGGACACATTCTTGTCCATGACGGAAGTGATTCATTTGACAACGTTGCAGTTTCAGGAGACGCTACATTAGCTTCTAATGGTGCATTAACAATCTCTGCAGGTGCAGTTGATTTTGCAATGTTAGCCGCAGGTGCAGTAGTATTAGAGTCAGAAGGTATCGGTTCTAACGATAATGATACCACCGTACCAACCTCAGCCGCAGTTAAGGACTATGTTGATACTAACGTAACAGCACAAGACCTAGACCTTGCAGGTGATTCAGGAACAGGTGCAGTCGATTTAGATACACAATCATTAACAATCGCTGGTACAGCGAATGAGATTGAAACATCAATGTCAGGACAAACTTTAACAGTTGGTCTACCTAACAACGTAACAGTTGGTGGAAACTTAACAGTAAGTGGAAACATGGTAACTGATGATATTACAACGGCAACGTTGACTACTTCAGGAAACTTAACAGTTACAGGTAACTTGGCAGTTAATGGAACTACAACAACAGTTAACTCAACAACAGTTAATATCGCAGACCCAGTCTTTGAAATAGGTTCAGATTCTTCAGATGATAACCTAGACAGAGGTATCAAATTTAAGTACAACTCAAGTGGTGCTAAAATTGGTTTCTTTGGTATGGACGATTCAACAGGTAAATTTGTCGCTCTTTCAAGTGCAACAGATTCTTCATCAGTGTTCTCAGGAACAGCGATGCCTGCTGTATTTGGTGCATTAGAAGTTTCATCGCTTGCGATGTCAAGTTCTATCTCATCTTATGCTGGTTCAGCTCCTACAGACGGTCAACTATTAATAGGTGATACTTCAGGTGGAGTTTTTGATGCGGCTACTCTTACTGCTGGTGAAGGTATCGACATCACTAACGGTGCAGGTGCAATCACTCTTTCAGGAGAAGATGCAACTACTTCTAATAAAGGTATTGCAAGTTTCGCTTCTGCAAACTTTACAGTAAGTAGTGGTGCAGTTTCAATAACAGCAATAGACGGCGGTACATTCTAAGGTATTCATTAATAGGAGTCAATAATGGCAACAGTTATACAATTCAAAAGAAGTTCTACTCAGAATGATGTTCCTGCGACTAGTGATTTAGCACTAGGTGAATTAGCAGTAAACACATATCACGGTAGATTCTATACTGAAAAAAATGACGGTTCAG
>NYWG01000076.1 GCA_002684915.1 Verrucomicrobiales bacterium | reverse complement strand
GGCGGAGGCGGAGGCGGAGGCGGAGGCCGTCGCGATAATTGGTAATTTTACTCTGACCGGGATTCCCCCCAAGTGGCGGGATCTTGTTTGTAGTATGACCGGAGTTCTTTATACAGCTCCGGTCTTTTCTTTTTTAGTTGCCGTGGCTTTTCAAAAAATGCTTCAGTGGCAGTGGCAAAAAACTCAGCTGGATTAGTTGCTCCGTAGTGGTCAATCACAGTTTTTTTTCCTTTGCCAGCCTTTTGCTGAAAGCACTCAAATTCTTTGGTAAACACCAAAGCCCATGAACGGTATTTTAGTTTGCGTTTTTCTAGCTTCTCGCCTTTGCCTAGGGTAGGGGCGCCGTCTGCAACTCCATCCATTTGATCTAGTTGATGTGCAAACTCGTGGATTACAACATTGTTTCCATCAAAGGCATTTTTGCCACCTCGTTTACTAGAGTCCCATGCTAATACAACCGGTCCGTACTGCCATGATTCCCCAAGTCGATGTGATTGGTCTTTGGGGTCGTCAGGATTCTTTGCAAGATAAGAGCTAGGATAAACAAGGATCGTTTTTAAAGAAGGATAGTATGTTGGTTTACGATGTAAAAGTAGTAGGCAAGCTTGCGCAGCAATAGTCACACGCATTTCATCGTTAATCTCCAGTCCACCACAGCCTTCAAATTTTTTTTCGGATACGAATACTAGTATGTGTGACTCTAACTCTTGCTGATCGGCGGTTGAAAGCTGATTATAAATTCCGAAATTGGATTTTAATACATCTCTCCACGCTGAGGGGAACGTTCCTCGACGAATTTTTGTGCGATGCCATTTTTTAACAAAATTAAACACTGAAGAAGAGCCTCCATGTACTTGGCAAAAAAGGCCAACATTAAAGTCTTTGATGCGTTAAATTAATGATATGTTTGATGGCATGAAATCCATTAGACGCAGGGCTTGTTTGAAAAATAGCCTTGCCGCATCTGTAATTTCAGATGCGGCGATCGAGTTCAGATAGCTATAATTGGTTGTGGAGGCAGGGGTGCTCAGGTCACCTCTAGTTTGGTCAGGCAGAGCAATGTACTGTGTTTGCAGGTATGGGATATTTATGAAAGCGGCTTATCCGTATTGCTGATTATATAGCTGAGTAGCAGTGGGGATATTCGGGTTGTCCTAAAAAATTAGACTTAGATTTTGCCAATTTTTTAGGAATGCAGGGATAAGGTATTTACTTTCTGCTTTTGCCTTTGGGTAAATTGGCTGTTAGGTTGACGCGCCTGCCTTGCAGGGTGGAGTTTGAGATGGAGTACAAAAACACACTAAACCTTCCGCAGACGGATTTTCCTATGCGAGCTGGTCTGGTTCAACGAGAGCCGGAGCGATTAGCCAAATGGTACGCGGAAGGATTGTATGAACAGATTCAAAAACGTAGGGAAGGTGCAGAGAGATTTCTGCTTCATGATGGCCCGCCGTTTGCAAATGGAGACGTTCATATCGGGACAGCTCTTAATAAAATCCTTAAGGACTTCATTCTGAAATATCAATCTTTGAGAGGCAAACAGGTGCCTTATGTCCCAGGATGGGACTGCCACGGATTACCAATCGAATTTAAGGTGACTCAAAAGATGCGCAAGGATGGCAATACTGATGCTACACCTGCGGCAATACGTAAGGCTTGCGAGGAGTATGCTTTGGGCTTCATTGATAAACAGCGAGAGCAGTTCAAGCGTCTGGGAGTGTTGGGTGAGTGGGATAATCCGTACCTTACACTAAATCCAGACTATGAGGCGGAGGAGCTGCGCCTGTTTGCTGATTTAGTAGAAAAGGGATTTGTTTACCGTGGAAAGAAACCAGTCTATTGGAGTATTCCTTGTCGCACTGCTTTGGCAGAGGCTGAAGTCGAATACCAAGATCATATTAGTCAGAGTGTTTATGTTAAGTTTCCGATTGTAGGTGAAAGCAATATGTATTTGCTTATCTGGACAACAACACCATGGACTTTGCCTGCCAATCTCGCTGTGGCTTATAATTCTCAATTCGATTATCAACTCATTCGCGTTGGAGAGGAAGCTTTTATAGTCAGTGTGCCTCTGCTCGATATTGTTGTTGAAAAATGCGGTTGGGCTGGAGATTTTGAAATCCTTAGGACGGTTCAGGGTGATCAAATGGCAGAGCTCGAGTACCATCATCCATTCTGTAATCGTACTGGGAAGCTGTTTGCGGGAGATTTATTTGTTGATGACTCTGCTGGCACAGGTTTAGTTCACATTGCTCCTGGCCATGGTCAGGATGATTATAATCTCGGCCGTAATAATGGTTTGCCAGTTTACTCTCCGGTGGACGATAAGGGCTGCCTTGCTCGTACGGCCGATTTGCCTGATGAACAACAGATTTCTGACGATTTAGTTGGCAAGCAAATCCTCTCAAAAAACGGGAAGAGCGAGGCTAATGAGGCGGTTATTGAAGTGCTAAAATCCGATAATAAATTGGCTTTTCAGGAATCTTATGAGCATAGCTATCCTCACTGTTGGCGTAGTAAGTCGCCGGTAATTTTCCGCGCGATGGACCAATGGTTTGTAAATATTGACCATGATGGTTTTCGTGACAAAGCCCTTGCCGCAATAGATAGCGTTAATTGGGTTCCGGGTTGGGGGCGTAATCGTATTGAAGGCGCGGTCCAGTCTCGGCCAGACTGGTGCATTTCTCGTCAGCGTTCTTGGGGAGTGCCAATACCGGCTTTTTACGATGCACAGGGTGAGCCTATTCTTGATCACCGTATAGTTCGAAATACCGCTGATTTAGTTCAGCAAAATGGGTCAAATATCTGGTTTGAGCGTGAACTTGCCGACTTGTGGGAAACTGTTAAGCCGGCTAATTGGGATGGCCCAGACGCAGCTGGTAAGTCAACTGATACACTTGATGTATGGATTGATTCGGGTTCTTCGTCACGTAGTGTTTTGATGCAGCGAATCGAGCTTGGTCGCCCAAATACTGAAGCAGGATCACCTGATGCTTGGCAGGCTGACTACTACCTTGAAGGCAGTGATCAACATCGTGGTTGGTTCCAGTCGTCACTATTACTCTCGCTTGCCGGTAACGGGATTGCTCCTTATCGCAATGTGCTTACGCACGGGTTTATGGTTGATGCAGATCGCGAAAAAATTTCCAAGAGCAAACAGGATGGGGGTTATTCTAAGCCGCAAACTGCTGAGGCTTATATTGGCCAATACGGTGCTGATATTGTTCGTCTCTGGGTTGCGTCACAGGATTTTCGTAATGATATTACTGTTAGCGAGGAACGCATTAAAAAAGTTGCTGAAGCCTATCGAGGTATTCGAAACGCCTTCCGTTATCAGCTTAGCAATCTTTATGACTTTGACCCAGCGAAGCATACTGTATCGGATAATGATTTAACAGGACTTGACCGTTGGATCTTAGATTGTTTTTCTAAGGTTGATTCTGATGTTCGCGAGTCATATGAAAAGTGCGAATTTCATATTGTGTATCAACGTATTACCCAGTTTGTTTCCGTTGAGCTTTCTGCTGTTTACCATGATACTGTAAAAGATCGTCTTTATACTTCACCTAGTAATTCAATTCGTCGTCGTTCTACTCAAACTACGCTTTATCGATTGGTTCAGGGTTTTTCTAAAATGCTTTCTCCAATACTCGTTTTTACTGCGGATGAAGCTTGGGAATCTATTCCACATCTTGATTCATCCTGTGTGCATTTGACAGACTGGGATCCATTCGAGTTTTGCATTAGTGACAATGAGGCAAGTAATTGGAAGGCTATGTTTGCGATTCGTGAGCGTATTATGCCTGTTCTCGAGGAAGCTCGTCGTGCCAAGCAGATAGGTAAAGGACTTGAGGCTTGTGTAAGCCTAAGTGGTGTTGGTAATGAATTTCAGATTGCTCAGGATCATCACGAGGATTTACGTGAACTTATCAATGTTTCTCAGCTTAGTCTTAATGAAGGGGAAAGTGATCCATTAGAAATAGCTGTGTCAAAAGCTGCTGGAGAAAAATGTGAGCGTTGTTGGCGATGGGAAACCAGTGTCGGTTCCCATAATGATCATATTACATTATGTAGTCGATGTGTAGAGGCTGTTAGTTAGAATAACACAGTTAGTGATCTTGTTTTTAGATTACTTATAAGGTTTTGAGATATGCGATTAAGTCCCGAATTTCGTGTTTAGTTAAGATAGCTCCCATGGGCGGCATCACGGAGGAATTAGACACTGTGATTTTCTTGATTTCAACAGCTGGGATTTCTTGTGACTTTCCTTCAGGAGAAATAATGGTCAGTGTTTTTTTTGTCTGATTTTTTATACGGCCAACAGTCAGTTTTCCGTTTGTTCGTTCAATTAAAGTTACACCAAATCCATCTGCAATTTCCAAGCCTGGGTCGATTAAAGAGCGGAGTAGATAGTGTTTGTCAGTGCGTTTTCCAATTCCTGTTAAATCTGGTCCAACTTGATTTTCCTGACCGCCTGCATTGTGGCAGCGGANACACTGAGCGGACACATGATTTTCATACACCTGTCTTCCTTTTTTGGCNTCACCTCCTGAGAGTGTAGCCTTGTATNTCGAAACGGTATCTTTGNNTGNCTGGCTAGCTTCGTACTTCTCAAGTTGGCTTTTTAGTTTCTGTGTATTTCTGCTTTCGGCTGCAACTAAGACATCCAACTCCAGTGATTTTGATAGGGTTCCTTGTAATAGAGAGATTAATGCCTCATTCAAAATCTCATCACCTTTAATACTGTTGCTTTTTCCAAGGTTATAAAGAAACGCTTGCTGAGCTGGTTCACTAAATTTAGTCCATCGCTCGTTAAGCATATTAGCAATATTTTCGGGTTCTAAATGAGCGATTTTGTTAATGGCAGCGACTTGAATTGAAGGTATTTTGTCTTTGGTTAAGGTAAGTAAAGTATTGGAAATACCTTTGGTGCCTTTCTGTTGAATTGACTGGATGGCTTGAATTCGTGCGGCTAAGTCTTGTGATTCGGATTTAGCTATAACAAGTAGTTGTTTGGCCCTGAGTTTGATTTGAAGTTTTTCGCAAAGGCGGATGAGCTCGGCAAGTACTTGACCATTTGAAGCTTCAAAAAGTTTGCTGAGATTTTTTTCAACCAAAATTTTGGCTAATTCATTATTTCGCGCTGAAAGCTCCCGTATTTGGCCTTCGACTCGGTCGACAAACGGGCGTCTATTCCAATCACGCAAACAAAGAAGTGCTTCAGCACGCATCGCGCTGGGTTTGGTCATGTCTATTGCGTATTCAATCAAATAATCGATATTCTTTTTTTGTCCTGATCTGAGGTTCGCGTTAAGTAATCGTCTCGTGATCGCCTCGGATTTGCTTTTGTTTATGGGTAGTAAATCTGCAACATAGGGAAGAGCTTCAGTAATCGATTGGTCATCATGGATGGCGCTAATTGCTTCTTGTAAGACCCACTCATTCGGATCTTTTAGGAAAACTTTTATTGCAGGATGTTTAAGGCGCCGCAGAGCGGCTACTAATGCTGCTCGAACAGCAGGGGACTCGTGTTGATATTGACTTGCTAGTTGTTCCGGGAGTGCACAATTAGTTAATGCTATAATGGCGGCATGTCGTATATATGCATCTTGATTATTGTTTCTATCGAGCAGTGAAATTAGGTGAGGGACGGCATCTTGGTTGTCTGTTTTTCCAAGTGCCATGGCAGCATGAAATTGAACACGAGCGTTATTGTCATGTAGCATATTTACCAGTTGCGGAATACTTGTTTTAAGTTTACGAGTTCCGGCTAATTTCGCTGCTTGTGCTCGTATTTCATGATCAAGATCTTCTAGGGGGAGCTCCTTCGCTAGAAGTTTGTCGCGTTGCTTATTTGGTTTTAGTTGTCCCATTCCCCACATTGCATGCACACGGGCAAGTTTATTAGCATCGGTACTTGTAGCTGTAGTGAGCATTTCTTCAAATCGATCGCGTCTGGCTAATTCAAATTGTGCCTCTAGCCGAATCCTTTGATCTTGATGAGACAGAAGAGAAATTAAAAACAAGTTGGAGTGATTGCTGAACTGGTTATGAAGCAATTTGGTTACTTGTTTGCGAAGTTTTGATTTTCGGATCGAAGGATTATCAACCATCCATATGCTTCCGAGTTTATTAGGTTGCCATTTGCCGTCCCAGTTTGCGACGTATAGTGAGCCGTCTGGTCCGAAGTTAATTGCGCTAGCCATCATTCCAAATAGAAAGATGTGTTCGTCTACCATCTTGAAGGAAGCTCCATCTGGTTCAGTTTTGAATGCAGTTACTTTTTGTACTGGGAACTCGCATAGAAAGAAGGTGCGCTTGTATCGGTCATTTAATGCTGTGCCTGGGTTATACTTAAATCCGCCGGGCCCAACCGAGAATTCGCTAATAGGGGGCGTGATATAAGCGGCTTGCTCCGGCCAATGAGGTAACCAAAGTTTTTCATCAATCCACGGGCAATATTCTGGAGTCTTTGTGAGGACTGGCCATCCTCCTTTCTTGAATTGCCAATTTAGCCTCCAACCGGAATCACTGCCTTCTGTTATGTAAACGAAACGTTCTCGTTCCTCTCGAATATCTCCATCATTATCCACCGAGAACAGGTTGCCGAATTCGTCGAATGCTAGTTCTTGTACATTGCGCAGGCCTGTTGCAAAAACTTCTAGATTACTGCCATCCCAGTTGCAGCGTAATACTCCGCCGGTGTTGGGGTGATGGAGTAAATGCCCTTCACGCGTTCGAACCGAAAATCCGTTATCACCTACAGAGAAATATAATTTACCGTCTGGGCCAACTGTCAATCCATGTAGGTCATGACCATCAAAAGCAGCATGAACGCCAAATCCGTGAAAGAGTACTTCTTGCTTGTCTGCGATTCCATCGCCGTTGATATCGTTTAGTTTCCATACATCTGGATAAATGGTAGCAAAGACATCGTTGCCATAAGCCAGTACGCCGGCCATTACTCCGTTAATCTCTTGGTTGAATCCTTCGGCGAATACCTTAGAAATATCAGCCTTACCATCGTTGTCGGTATCCTGAAGAAGATGAATTCGTTCTTTTACCATCATTAGGTCACGCCAATCGTGTGAGCCGTCACCATTACGATCTTGTAACCAGCTTTTGTTTTTTTCACTGAGTTCCGGTGCCATTTTAGTTCGAAACATCTTACGCAGTTCTGGGATGTTTTTATTTGAAAGATCATCGATAACCCATTCCTTGTGACTACGAATGTCTATATCCACTGTTCCTCTGCGAGCGGTTTCAACTACAAACAGGCGCCCTTTATAGTCGAAGCTTAATGCAACGGGATTGAGTAGCATAGGTTGACGGGCCCATTCAGTTAAGCGAAGTGACTTGTCATTTAGTTCAAATGGAATCTGCACTCGAGGGTTTTGCGCGGTCGAGTGACTTGGTCCAAGGACAAGCCAAAAGAAACAAGCTAGGTATAGTAGTCTTCTTTTTGAATCATTCATTCGCAAGCTGTGCCAATACTTTTCTCCGGTTCATCCGATGATTCAATACTTCTTTGAACTTTTAGTTTATATTTCACTGTTTAGTTGAGTACGTGACTTGACGATAAGGAATGTCGGGAGGAAGATGTGTCTGCACTCTTACTTATGACAAAACCTCAGATTTCTCCGATTCGTCGTCGTGTTTTTCTTAAAGCAACTGTTGCAGCTGGTTCGG
Organism: Verrucomicrobiales bacterium; assembly: GCA_002684915.1. Classification (GTDB taxonomy): domain Bacteria; phylum Verrucomicrobiota; class Verrucomicrobiia; order Limisphaerales; family UBA1096; genus UBA1096. The sequence goes on along the minus strand of NYWG01000076.1, from coordinate 1,526 downwards.
CTATCTCATTTCCAATGGTGGTGCCACGTCGTGTATTTGGTGCTAACGAGCGTTTAAATATAGCTGCAATTGGTTCGGGTGGTAAAGGGCAGGTGGATATTGATGGTTGTGAAAGTCAGAATATTGTTGCGCTTTGTGATGTCGATCCTAGTAAGGCTGCACATATGTTTAAGCGTCATGCGAAGGCTCCTAAGTATGCTGATTTCCGTGATATGCTGGAGAAGGAAGCTAAGCATATTGATGCAGTTACAGTATCAACCCCTGACCACACACATGCTCCGGCGACTGCTATGGCGATACGATTAGGTAAACATGTATACTGTCAGAAACCTTTGACGCATTCTGTATATGAGGCGCGTGTTTTGACTGACCTTGCAAGAAAACACAAAGTAGCCACGCAAATGGGCAATCAAGGTCATTCAAACCCCGATTCCAGGCGTTATGTTGAGTTGATAAGGGCTGGAGTCTTGGGTGACGTGAAAGAGGTGCATATATGGACTGATCGACCTATTTGGCCTCAAGGTATCGGGCGACCAGCGGGAACCCCATCGATACCAAAAGATGTTTCGTGGGACCTGTGGCTTGGGCCGGCGCCTCAACGTCCCTACCATCCGGCATATCATCCTTTCAAATGGCGTGGTTTTTGGGATTTTGGCACTGGTGCTGTAGGTGACATGGGTTGTCATAATTCCGATCTCGCTTATTGGGCGCTTAACTTGCGGAATCCAACAACTCTTGAGGCTGTTTCTTCAGGGATAAATAGTGAGACAGCTCCAAAGTGGTCGATCATTACTTACCACTTTCCTCAAGATGGGAAACGCAAGCCAGTTAAGGTTGTTTGGTATGATGGTGGTAAAAAGCCGGATCCTGCTCTAGCAAACCAGACTTCATTGCCAGGAAATGGATCCATTCTTATTGGGAGTAAGGATTCATTATATATTCCAATGTACTGGGGGAAGGGTTCATTTCTTTCTGGAGCAACCGAGAATGATCATAAGGATATACCTGAGACGTTTGAGAAACCAGCTGACTTTAATAGGCATCATTACCTTGAGTGGATAGAAGCTTGTAAGGGAGGTAAGCCAGCTTGGTCTAATTTCGAATACTCAGGGCCAATGACGGAAGCGATGCTTCTTGGATTAGTCGCGTTACGTTCTGGTAAGAAGATTGAATGGGATGCTAAAAAAATGAATGTCACAAATGTTCGAGAGGCTAATGAATTCGTTAATCCTGAATATAGAACAGGTTGGGTGCTATAGCTTTACTAAATAAGTGCAACGCTTGACTTGAAGAAAGCTGTGGTGTAATCCCTCCCGCGCGTTTGAGGTTGAAAGGGCCTGTTTCATTAAGTTGGCCGTATAATGTATCCAATTATTAAAGGATATTTCTTCATCTGACTCAGTCGGTCTATTTTAAGTAAAAAATTTATCGACAGGGCTTATTCATGAGTTTTCAAAAAACAAGATCCTATAACAAGGAAGGCAAAAAACGAGATCGGTATGGTGATGCCAAGCCGAGTAAGCGTC
>NYWG01000075.1 GCA_002684915.1 Verrucomicrobiales bacterium | reverse complement strand
AAATCACCACGAAGCCATGCAGTCTTAGCATCACCAGCACTCATCTTGCGAATAAAGTTAATGCTATCCCAACCCTTTAGCATTGTCCATGCTAGAGTTTCAGGTACACAACCCGAACAATCTGCCAGATCGAGTCTTTCAGTCATCCAATCAAAATCTTTTGCAATAGTAGTCGTAATGTTGTAAGGCTGGATCATTACTGGATCCCAATCCTTAAACGACCACTTTACATCTTGGATTAGCCATGCATTAGCGTTACCACCGTGAGCAAGCATGATAGCCTTAGGATCGTCTTTGTATTTAGAGTTAAAAGTTTCGAGGCCTAAGTTGCCTTTACCACCCGGAATATTGACAACGTTTACACGTTCATCAAGATATTTCGAGAGTTCAGCAGCAACTACGTCACCCCAAATAGCTGTACCAGTTCCCTTTGGGCTAGGTACTACCAACGTATAGTCAGCATATGCGGTTGTGATTGTCATAATCATCCCAACAATAAAAGAAATAAAGTGTTTCATTTTCACCTCAGTTTAGAAAGTTTAGATTATATATCCCTATCGTTTGAAACGTTAATGCTTCAATCTTAGGAAAGAGTATGAATGCTAGGAGAATTGCTGGCCTATTAATTGAGAAAGTTTTTGCCAGTAATCCTAGAGTTGAACAGATAGCCAATGCAATCAAATCAAATTTTGTATTTGTTACTTGATAGCATGACCAACAAATTAAAACGAATATGACTACAGAGTATATTCGTGGTGGAACTTTTAAGATCCACGTAATAGGTACACTTAAAAATAAACAGAATAATCCTACAAGAATCGTTCCTCCTATATATCCAATTGCCATCGTATCAAAGAACTTGCCATCAAACTGTATGTCAATCGAGCCAAGTTCAAAGTGCAACATAAAGAACAGCGATAGTATCACTGCAGCAAATGGTGTACCCGGTATTCCAAACACTACGGTTGGAACAAATGATGCAGCGTGTACTGCGTTGTTCGCTCCTTCTGGTCCTACAACACCAGCCACACGGCTGTGAGGGTGAGATCGTTTAGCTCGTCCATAGGATAACCAGTCAGCTACTATTCCGTGCACACCAGGGAGAGCTCCAACAAATGATCCTATTAATCCTCCAGTCAATGCCACCTTTCTATACTTATACCACGATTTTATGCCTAGTATTACGTGCCGAAAGTTAGCATTAAGATTTTCTACCTTTGGTTGTTTGATGAAAAGACTTACAAGTTCCGGAACTGCGAATAGTCCACTTACAAAGATACTGACAGCAATGCCAGATTCAAAGTATGTATATCCGAATGTAAGTCTTTCGGCATAGTTCTCATCTACTCCTACATAACCAAAGAGTAAACCTAGACATACACCTATCAATCCTAGTATCTTGTTTTCCTTCACTAGAAAAACTACACAGCTTAACGCAAAGACATTGAGCAGAAGTAATTCGAGTGGACCAAACACAAGTAATAGCTGTGCGTAGTATGGCATAAAGAAGAATACCAAAGATCCGTATATTATACCACAAATTGTGCTGCTTGTAAAGGCGGAACTGAGAGCTAAAGTTGCTCTACCACTTCGTGCCATCGGGTATCCATCAACCACTGTAGCTGCAGATGAAGATGATCCGGGTATGCCAAGTAGAATAGAACTCCACGTGTCGCCCGTCGTGCACGCGGCCACGAGCGCGGTATAGAACAGAACACCAAGATATGGATCCGAATAAAAATATGGCAGAAAGATATAGCTGATTAAGAGTGCTGTTGTCGGACCAGCTGTAGGTATCACTCCAAACAGGAGTCCATATAGAACTCCGGCCAAGATAACAAATAGTTCCATTAGTCTATGAATTCACCTTCGAATAATATATTTCTATTTCCACGTTGATACCTCGATGCAATNACNGTATCAACAAATTCGTTAACATTCTTCCATTTGATATTTATTCCTTTAATATCTGCAGANANNGTNACNTTANTCTGATTAGTCTTCCAGANCTTTTCACCTTTNGCNGGATATATTTTTGGNACGTTATCTTCTGTNTGGCATGCTAAGTTACACTGTTCTAAGTAATCGATCCAGTTGTAATTCATATGCACTTTCTTACCTTTCTTTTTATTATAGTCTATAGTAAGAAACATTTCTTTTGTAACACGGAATAGATCTTCGAGCTCATCATTCCATTCATAAAAGTCAGTGATATGAAGCTTAACGTAATCAAAGAATTGATTATTGACTTGCCACTCATCATCGTATAGCCACTCAATGAGGAATCTTTCTTCAAGGTCGTACTCAACACTGTTTGGTATCTTATCTATTTTTTCTTCTAATAACAAATCTTCGTTATCCAAGTAATCATGTATCTTTTGTTTGGCGTCAACTATAAGCGGCAGATCCATCAGGTCATCGAAGAGGTTCTTGTAAAAGTCATAGTACTTTACACCTTGCGTATTTCTAAGATACATGGCAAGATATTTTGTAAGATTTCCAGTATGACAAGCAACGAACATCTTGCCATATAGCTTCATAGTCACCCAATCATCTGGTGTAAAAGTCGAAGTGCCTATAATAAATTCTGTTTCTTGTAAGACATCATCCTGTCTCATAAACCTTTCATGTGGCAAGTGCTTTCTCTTAATTGTTTTGATCTTCCACTTGTCTTTATATTCTGGCTTATTGGCTGGTGCATTCGGCAACATCTCAAAGTCATAAACTTGGCATTCATTGTGGATGCCCCACTCAATTGAATCGGCTAGTGCACCCATCCAGCTTTCAACGTTATCACCGGGCATGCCCATGATAAGCTGAGATACAACTGGCATCTTGCGTTTTACAGTTTCACGAATAATTGGTATTTGTCTTTCAACGGGTATGTTATCTCGATCGATACAATCAAGCACGTTTTGTTTAGTGTGTTGTAGAGAGATAAGGTGTTTATTGACCACACCCATATCATGAAAGATCTGGCCAATTTCCAGAGATCTTTCGGGTGTATTCTTTGATGGATTATATTGTACAGCTCTTGGCCAGCCGGTGTCAGCATGTCTTTCTTGTAAGTACTTTACAATGTCGAGATCTCGTGGCATAATTCCAAGGTTAGCACCAACATGCCAGAGGTACGGTACTTTCAGTTCATCTGCAAAGAAATCAATCTCGGCCTTGACTCGTTCCATAGGAATACGCCTGACCTTCTGCATTGTCTGCATACCCCAATCACAGAATGAACACTTAAACGGACAACCTCTATCTGTCTCCCACATAATAACCATAGTCTGCGTGTCAGGGTGATTGATATATTTTTCTCTAAAATTAAGAATCCATTCTTTGTTTTCAAGCCACGGTGAATACTGAAAGTTAGTTACGAGTTGCATAGGCCAAACACCATCACGTGTAGCCGTACCTCCAATTTCTGTCTTGCCTTGAAGCAATTCTGCGAAAGGTATCTCACCGTCATGATGCACAACAGTGTCAATCATAGGATACATATCCCAGAATTTTGAATTCATATAGTCTGCGTGTGGTCCACCAGCCACGACATGGCATGATGGATTCGCTGCTTTTATTTTTTTAGCAATCTCAACATTAAGATTCCAATTCCACTCATAACAAGAAAGGCCCAGAAAATCAATACTTTCTAGGTCTACTCCTTCTAACATACGATCAGCATCTCTATTTCGAAAGAGAGGCTCTAGCCAATTTACATCGAGATCAGTATACTTATCGACATATGTCTTAATATTTAAAAATGCTATCGGTAAGTAAACCCTGGCATCATAGATGTTTGGGCTACTAAAGAGTACATTCATATTAGTCGTCTGGCAGAGTTAGCGCATCTAGATTAATTTTTGGATCTTCGGCTGAATCATATTCAACATCAACACTAATTGATCTAGTAATGCCGTTTTCTACATTATACGCATTTCTTTTATCTGCTTCAGCTAACATTATCGTATTTGCTTTAAAATCTAGATATGCCTCTGGAGTGTAGAATAGAGTTACAAATGAATATTTAAGAGGATCATCTGTATGCTGGCCGGTCACCAGACGCTTTGATGATGTCTTTATCCTCTCCATCAGTCCTGCATCTTCTAGTCTTTTAGATTCTGCAATTGCTTCAGCTGAAGCCGGATAGAAAGATACATCTGTGCTAGGGCGGGTATATGTGACTATACTATAAATGCTCGCCATATTTTTTCTCCTATATGATGCGTGTGTTAATTGGTTGTTTAAAATAATAGCCAGCCGCAATCATATCAAATGGATGCATCTTTCCATAAAATTCATTTGATGTCCAGCTATCTTCTTCTTTATTATAGTCAAACCAAGGATTTGTACCGTAAATAATATGTATACGATATTCCCTAGCGTTTTTGTCAAGTGGAATAACTCTATGCGGAATATGAGTATCCATCACATAAGCATTCCCTAATTGAAACTTATAATCTTTAGGATTATCTTTTATCTGCAAGCAGAAATTATTACTTGTAATCAGCGGTATCATGATACGAGTATTTTCAAGTAAGTGTTCATCTTTATGCCAACCATCATCAATATGGCATTCTCCATGATTACGATCTACGGGTTTAGAATCAATCTTTCCTATCCTGCCACGTATCAAAGATCGATTAAGGCATTCATTACTTAGATCTTTCAGAGCTCCATTATTAGCGGCTTCAGTTACTTCAGTAAACGACCAGCTATCATAATAACTATCCTTTAAAATTTCTGGCATAACTGCAGTGTCATTCTCATGACGCTTGCCACCTCTGTAATAGCGATCACCCTTCATCATGCGAGTACCAAGTGTACTATAATTTTGTGGAAGATTTTCTATGTGATTTGGATTGTGCACGATACTCAAGCACGTATAGGAAGTCGATTTAGTCGGTTGGCCAGTAGGATTATCGTGTGATACAAATCGATAGCCCTTTTCATTGCCGGATCCATATCTCCAGAATGATTCTTCAATGCTATCGCCTAGTGCTTCCCAGTCAAACTGCAAACCCGAGATCTCGAGCATGTTATTCTGAACATCGAGTTCAGGCTTTATATCACGAACCTGTAAGAAGTCGGTGTGTTCTCTAATATATTGTTGCACCGTCTGTGTTTCTGGGATCTGACTCTTGTATACTTTCCACATGATCTTTTAGTTCTTTGCCAGAAATGTTATTGTAAAACTCATAGAAAGGATCTGTTCCATAACAGTGAGCATCATCTGGTAACTTTGCAACAAAGTCTTTAAACTCATTCCAGACTTGCTGTTGCGTTTTTCTATAATGGTTTGGCGTATATTTAAATGTTCCATCCCACCAAATTACAGTTTTTCCAAATAGACTATAGTATTTATTAAAGTCTGTGATGGATCCGTGATTCAATACAATTCTACTCTTCATGCTCCATATATCTTCGGGAGTAATAAAGCGAACCTGATCTTTCCACATATTCTCGAGATCATCACTATCTAGTTTAAATTGCCTACAGTATTCAAAGAAATGTTCGGGTTTGCCAGTCCAGTCATGAAGCATAAATCGTTTTATTGAGAATATCGCAGGATCAGTGTCGAATAGGTAGAACATAGACTTGTTATGCCAGCCTATGTTTTTAATAAATGCAAATGCTTTCAGGCCGGATCCTACACCTACGAATGTATCAAGAGGACCGGACTCGTCTATAAATGTATTGAGGTATCTTTCTCTATTCAGCGCAAATGTAACCTTAAAACTATTTGCAATATCTTCTGCTTTTCCTAAATGCGTTACAGTACCATCTTTCATATACGATTGCTGAATAGGTATACCATAATCACTTGTTTCAATGTTTACCCACGGTTCTAAGTTTCGAATTCGAGCAAGAGAAAAGTGACGGAGATCAAGCGCTAAGTTGAGATCATCTTTTACGAGGTATGTCTCGTGTACGTGCTTTCTTCTATCGTATATTTTAGGTTTTTCTTTTAAGAAATAAAAATTGGGAGAAGCCACCGATTTCTTATTTAGAATAATGTCCGGAGTATCGTGGCCTGTGGTGTGTAGTACCTCACCCTTATCGTTCAAGAATCGAGTCAATGTTTATCATATCTCCAAAAGTCCAAGTATTGTCATATTTATTCGCTAAAATATCTCCACATACGCTATAAACTCTTCCATATTTTCTTTGCAAATATCTACGTTGCATCATCACTGCAGCTTTTTCTCTAGACTTAGGATTGCCTACATACCAATCCTCCCATCTATAAGTATAGTCACCGCCGACAAATGGATCTGTCTTTGCTTTAAAAGTACAGTCATCCCACAAATCAAAAAAGATTTGTTTATCATCCATATCGCCGGCCTTATCTCCTCGATCGTATACTTCTAATCGACTATCTCGAAATATACTGCTAGCACATCCTGCATCGTTATTCCAAAAGACACCACAGCCAGATCTTTCCAAATGATTCAATGTAAACCGATTTGAAAACTGGCGAGTATCAATGAACAACTTACGGCCAGTATGATGCCAGTTCGGATGTCTATCTTTTGCAAGCTTGTGTAAGTAGCGAGGTGGAAAGTATATCTCGATATTACGACTGCCAATAAAGATATACCTGTCTTCTGGTATTTGTTGAATGGTGTGGATATGTACATTCTTGACTGAGCATGGCTGAAAGCTATTCTCTGCTACAAAGAACATACTATGTCTATCCTTGTACCACTCCCAGTCTATGATATGAACAGGTACATCGAGTTCCTTTCCGATTCCTTTAACAATATCCGCCACTTCATCTGATTCAAACCAGAACTTAGTGTAGTAGAATTCTACATCTACACCTATCTTCTTTAAATATCTTCCTATGATTTCAGAATCAATGCCACTAAGAAGTACAGCAAACTTAGTAAAGCCTGATTGTATTACAGTCCTCATTAAGTATTTTTCAGTTTCTTCTCGTAAATCTCCTACATCTTTAGGAAGCATCTGTGGTTTACACACGACACTATGTATACATCCGTCTTCTTCGAATGCCTCGGACATAGTTGTAAGAGGTTTACCGTTGACCGTCCAGTCAAACCAGTTCGGTTCTAAATCATATGTCAATTATGCTGCTAATGGCCTCATTGGATCTACACCTAGCATGTTTCCCCATGCTGCATAATAATGTCTCATACCTACCTCATCATGAATAGTACCATTCTCATGGCGACCATGTAAGATACGACGAGTTTCAGTACCTTCTCTCATTGTAGTGCCTTGGCCTGCAACACCGATCAAGTCTTCGTGCAGGTTTCTACCAAACGGTCCCCAAATTGAGTTGTGGTGCTTAATACGAGTCAGTCTTTCTTCTTTCGTATCTTTCTTAAGACCATAGCCTCTAAACTCAATAAGTACTTTGTTTGGCCCAATAGGTGTGACGCTATCGCTTCTATAAGCGCTACCGCGTAGATTAAAATTAAATCCAGGGAATAGATCAACCATATACCATTGATTTGGTGGGAGGTTAGGGAAACTAAGCTCGCCTCTATCCTCAAACCCATCATACTCTTCGTAGTTGACTGTAAATGAACTGACATTAACGTGGCCGTTGTCGAACGGTATATTTTTTCTAGCAAAGTATTCATCGTTAAATCCTGACACACGATTAAAATAGTGCATAAAGTCGTGGTAGAACTCGCTGTTTGTATCATGCCACAATTTATAGTTAGTGTTTATGATAGCTTTGTGATAATGGAAGACTTCCATCTCTTCCGTATCAATCGCTTCTGCAATACAGTCAAAAGCACCAGCTGTCCATTGATCTACACTTTGAGTTGGATTAGGATCTAACGTTACCCATACCATGCCACCATGTTTTATTTCACAGTGTAACTCTTTACCAAAGGTATCATCATTCCATACTTTACCAGAAGGTTGCTGTGGACCGTTATTCAAGTATGCTTTAACTCTATCGCCAGTATTCCACGCAATAATATTTTGGCCTGCAATTTGTGTTGTTCTAAATTGAAATTTATTATACATTTCAGAGATGTGGCACATAGGTACCCAAACCTTACTAAAGATTTGTTCCATCTCTTGATTATGAATTTCTTCATTATTATAGCATTCGCTAGAGATGTATTCTATATTCGGGGACTCTAACCACTTCTTATGATTTCTCGGCGCCATATAGCTCTCCTTTAATAAGTTGCCGGATTCTGTTTCGAGGCTCCGGCGGGCCCAGAGATTATGCCGCTAGGCGCATCTCAGGAGCAAAGTTATCGTTTGCATTTACTTTCTTGAAGACTCAAGCATCAGTCGATCCTATTTCGCCCCCATCATAAGCACACTCCGTAAAATGTGTTTATGGTGGAGGCGGCCGGTACTGCCCCGGCGTCCTGTCTACCATCCAACATCTTCAACATTATTTATATTATACCACAACCTAAGTGGCATGTAAAGGCTTTTTTATATAAATACTACCGGATTTATAATAGGTGAAACAGTATGCCAACAAAATTAAATGAAGGTACAGAGGTAGCTCTACCACTTCGCAATATCATTAGTATGATTGCTTTTACATCACTAGCAACTTGGGCGTACTTTGGTATCGTTGAAAGATTAAACTCTGTTGAAACGCAACAGACTATGATGAAAACCGATTTGGAACAAAACACTGAGTTTCGTATCAAATGGCCGCGAGGTGAGATGGGAAGCTTACCTGCAGACAATGAACAATTTATGTTGATTGAGCATTTAGCAGGTGAACTTGAGAGTTTAACCACAGAAATTGAATCTGGTCAAGCACCGTTTGATCAGCAGCAAAAGCTGACATTAGAATTTTTTGAAAAACGAATTAACCATTTAGAAGAATCAATTGAAAAAATTAAAGACGCTCAATTAGAAATTAAACAACGAAACGGACATTAAAATGACGACAGAAATGGTATGCATCACACTTTTGTTATATGTTAATGGCGTGGTAGAATCACACGTTGGTCACCACAAAATGGTTGATTGTTTGAAAGCAAAAAAGACTAGTGAAAGAACTTATGATGGCGACAAGCCATTTAGGTTTACTTGTCAGAAACGACTAGTAGAAGTTGGTAAAGACGATAAGGGTAACAACTATATCGTTCGACTTCTAGACACAGAAGAAAACCCGCGGATCAAAGCAAAGAGCGCTACAGAAAAACTCGGAGGATGATATGGTCAAAGAAGCAATAGTCTTATTGATGTTCTTTGGCAGTCCTTTGGGTCTACAAGAATACACAGTAAGAGATGGCTTAAGCGAGTGTCTTAAAGCTAAACGTACGATTGAACGTAATGTTAAATCACCAACGCAAAAAGAATATAATGGTACAATGAGACTAGCCTGCAAAAAGCTTGAAGTAAAAGTAGACGAAGGCAACCGCATAGTTGAATTTGTCAATACTGAAAAAGATAGTCTAAAACCTTTCTAAATCTTATAAATACTATTGAAAGCGATTTACATCATATCTACGCGAGTTATATCTAACGTATACACCACGGGTAGATCAATATGTTTGCAGAAGCAATGGCTGGAATTGCGCTTGTTAAATCAGGCGTAGAATTTATTAAGAGTAATATTCAGACTGCACAAGATATCGGTAGCTTCGCTGGAGCTATCGATAACATGTTTGCAGGCCAAGAGCAAATCAACAAGAAAAGATCTAAGAATTCTGGCGTTGGTGTAAAAGACCAACTCGGAATTAAATCTGTTGCACAAGAAGTAATTGATGCAAAGTTGGCTGCTGAAGCAATGGATGAAATGCGTCAGCTAATTGATCATCGCTTCGGGTACGGTACTTGGAAAAGTATTGTAGATCTCAGAGCACAGCGTATAAAAGAACAAAAGGAAGCTGAAGAACTAGCTCGAAAAAAACAAAGGCAGGCAAATGAAGAAAGAGATCATGCTATTAAGACCGCGCTTGGTGCAGTTGCAGCAATAGTGGTTATAGGTGGAATGTTTGTTGCAATGTTCTTCGTCTTTACAAACTAATGACAGCATTCATACTCATTACAGGCTTTTTTCTAGTTATGGGCATAATCCTATGGGGTGGATGGGTAATCGAACAATCATATGATTATCCAAGTATTCCTGAGACTGAGCTCGAAAGAAAAGTAGCTTCTCTCAAAAGAAGATATGAGGAATTGAAATGGAAGCTGTCCTAATATCAGTTGCTTTATCTTTCGTAGGAGCAACTCATTCTTGGTCTATATGCAATAACTGCTTGGTTACAGTCTGTGAGTATCGCATGGATCCTAAAGTTAATTACTACAAAAGCTGGTATCCGACTGTTCTACATGTTCCGTATGGCAGTCGGTGTCCAGCTTCTGTAAAGCAAAAAATTTATAGACCTAAGAAGAAGCGCTAGTCCTCCATATCATGGACATAGAGTTGAATTAGCGCGTAGTGTAGGACTTTCATCAAATCTTTTCTAGCATCAGATGATGTACCTTTCTTGCCATAACGCTGTGCATACTTCAGTACATTACCAATACAGAATCCTGTACCGTGTCCTCCATCAATGATAAACTCAGTAGCTTGAAATTTATCTTTGGAGTAGTGTGAGCTGTACGTTGAGTCAATGTATTCTCTAAACTCATCAATCAACTCGCCTTCATTAAATTTATAGTCCATCACGATCCTCTCGTATAAATGTAAGCTTTGAGTACGGAAGCATTCTCTATGCCTCCAACAACAGTACCCCAATAAGTGTAAGACACTGGTCCTTTTGACGTAGGAGTCTTCATCTTCTTATAAGGCTTACGACCTTTCAAACAAACACGATATCTTTGGTTACTACCTGACTGCTTGAGCCAAGCGTTAAACCGTGATACCATGTGCTTTACCATTTGCAATTGATCCATATCTTCGGCATCATCTCTTGCGAATGATCCGATATAAGAATCAGTCAAGTAACGTGGCTTTTCAATCGGCATTGTAGTACCTCTCATATTCTTTCAAATCATTCTGAATGATATCATATTCTTCAACTGCGGCTCTTGCCTCAAGCGACATTGGCTTGAATGCATCAAACGCTAAAGCACAGAACTCGTTACGAGAAATATTGTAATTCTCTTGAGCGAATTCTTGACCTTCCAAAGCGGCTGCTTTCACTTTACCCATAATATACTCCTTACCATACTAGCAAAATTGGAATTGCTACGACGACTACACAAAAAATTAAACCAGCACAAATTTGCTCAACGTTATGTGACATAATAAATCTCCTAGAAACGAATTGATGCGAGAGAGATAGCAGTTGTATCTGCTTCGATACCTAGCTCTTTGGCCAGCATATACTGGAGAGCTTCAGGCTTAGTACCTTCGGGCTTTGACATACAAAACGCGATGATAGATCTCCAAATGTCGTTTTGATCTTTATTTTGAAATTCGTACTTAACCATAATTAGCTTCCTTTTCCATTTTATAGATCTATTATACCACAGAAAAATTCAAATGTAAACAAAAAAGTGCATTTTTATTTTGAAGTAAATCAATCACTTACGTTTTTTTCTTCAAAAGGAAAGATTTTATTAATAACTTTACCACACTCAATGGCCAGATCCATGTGTTCTTTCTGAGTACCGTTAGCCGATCTCAGTTCAATGTAATGAATCCAACTACGAATCGTACCATTTACATAGAGTCGCGACTTAGTCAGTCCTTCTGGCAATACCGCTCGAGCTTGTTCTTTTGCTATACCGTTCTCAATAGCCCAATCATATGCAGACTTTGCATTATCAATTACTTCTTGCTGCCTAGCGTTCCAAGCATAATGTAATTCGCTTTCATCATCTAGCTCGATACTATTTTGTCTATTCTTTGTATCCTGTAGACGCGCTTCTCTTAGTACAAAATCATTATCAAGATCACGAATATCAGCATACCGCTGGCTAAACTCTTGAAAGGAAAATGACCTGTGTCTAAGGAGTTGTCGTGCAATGTCTCTCGTTGTTTCAATTTCAAGACAGGCTGATGCCATTTCGAATGGTGACCAGTGTTTGTGTTTAATGAGGTATTTGAGTAGGCGTTCCGTTGTTTCGGAGTTAATCTGGTTCGCTGGATTGGAGACACGGGCGCAATACGCGATGAGATCTTGGACATCCTTTCCGACATAGAGTTCTCCTTCTACTGGTTGACTATAACTAATTATTCTTACGTTCACAGTTTGAATCCTCCGAATTTTTCTTGAGACACTCTTTCGCCACTTTGTGACTTGTCAAATACAGGAGTGTCATCAGTAAGATTTTGTTCACTTTCTTCTACGTCATATAAACGCATTTTAGCTCGATCAATACCGACTACAAATCGCTTGTGCATTGTTGGATCATTATAACGATTCTTCAATTGCTTGACCATCATCTGTCCATCTTTTTCAAGCTCTTCAGTTGAGATCAAGGCAAACATTAGATCTGCTGTAGCGGGTAATCCAAAAGACTCGGACGTATCTTCAAGCCCAACATCCGAGTTACCATAACCACTACGAGTCGTTTGCGTTGCAGAGAAGATCGGTACTTCGAACTCGACCGCAAGGCCACGTAGCTCTTCAGCAATTGCTTTAATGTAAGTGTATGAATTGATAGATCCTCCCATAGCTTTCATTCTTGATGAAGCACAGATGTTGAGATAGTCAATAAAAATAATATCAGGTATGAATTGCTTTTTAAGTTTTAGCTCGTTAAGCAAAGCACGAAAATGACCAGAGTGTGCAGAGCCAGTAGGATATTCTTTTACAATAAGTCTGCCGGTCGTCTTACGAGCAAGATCGGCAACCTTTGTTGTGAACATATCCTTTGACATTGTTTCAAGCTGGTCAATTGGAACGTTAAGTAGATTGGCATCAATACGTTCAGCAATTCTTTCTTCTGCCATTTCCATTGTAATATAGAGGACATTCTTTCCTTCTACCAGAGCTGAAGCACCAACATGACACATAAACAGAGATTTACCAACGCCAGTACCAGCGAGAGCGATATTAAGAGTCTTTGTCGGGACTCCACCCTTTGTGATCTTGTTAAAGTATTCGAGATCGAATGGAATGCGATCCTCTTCTGTGTGGTAGAATTCATAACGTTCCTCTACGTTTTCGATATAATCATGACCAACGTTGGTATCAAACGCAACTCCCAGAGCTTTAGTCAATAGCTCCGGAAGTGCATTCTTTGTCAACGTGTCATGCTTGCCGTCAATAATCGTAATCGATTCCATGACCGCGTTGTAGATAGCACGATCTTGGCACCACTTCTCAGTGTTCTCAAGTAACCAAGATTCGTCTACCTCATCTCCGTCAAACAGTGTACTAGCAATATCAACTGCTGTAGTAAACTGTTCACTACTGAGATTCGAGTGTTCATTCAATTCTACGAGGAATGCTTCGCGAGCTGGCAGTGAATTATATTTTGCAACGTATTTACCAGCTTCTTTGAAGAGTGTACGATAGGGACCTTCAAAGTATTCTGGTTTTATGAAAGGCAAAACCTTTCGCATATATTTTTCATCTGTAAGAAGTTTTCGTAGAATTGTTTGCTCAATTCTTAAATTCATGTAATAGTCTCTCCAGTTTCTCTATCCGTTGCTTGTACAAAACCTTCTTCTAGTCCAACACTAATGACTGAAGATAATATATCTCCAACATGTTGTTGCAACTCTACATCTTGTACTGAGAGATCTTTGTCCGGCGATTCTACAATTTGAAAATCATAAGTGATAGCTTCTTGTTTATCATCATATGCAACTTCTCCAAAGACAATTATTGTCTCTGGATATTTGTTTTCAAGTCTGATTGCCCATGCATCTGGATGTTCATCATGGTGAATAAACGTATAGTCTTTATTCTCTTGCATCTTCAATATCCTCCAGTGAAGCGTTTCCACCGATCTGATATGCTTGCTTGAGAAAATCGCTAAAGTCTGTTTCAGCAAAGATTGGCTTCCAGAAATCTTCTTCTAGTGTTGCGGCTTCTCGTACTTTCGACTCGAGTAGTTCGCCAGTCTCACGGTCAACCCGCGAATACCAACCATTAGATGGCTTAGCGACATATTGACCTTGCAAAGCAATATCAAGCAGGCCTGAATACTTTTGTACTCCACCTTCCCAAGAAACCGAGATAGGAATTTTGGACTTTTCTTTAACATAGCGTGATTTCTCCACATTAATCACGAAATCGTAGCCTGTTACTTCAGTACCTTTTTTGTTCTGCCTACGACCTAGAATCCAGATATTGTCGGCTGAGTAATAGATACCAGTACCACCGGAAACAATTGCTTTAGGGAACAAACCAATTTCTTGATATGTATGATTGACAGCAATCAATGGAATGTTTTTCATATTAAGGTACGGTGTACACATACGGAACAAACCCTTGAGAGCTTTAGCTCGTGACATGTCGGCAACAGACTTTTCATTAATAGCATCTTCCAATTCTTTCTTCGATGCTAGGTTACCAACTGAGTCAATTACAATAACGACTTTATCATCACGATCCAGACCTTCCATCTGGCCAATGATGTCAAACTTGAGTTCTTCTACGTTTGTAATCGGAGTATGTAGTACACGATCAGTGTCAATTTCAAATTGCTTGAAATAACTTTGAGGCGAGCCAAACTCTGAATCATAGAAGAGAAGGACAGCATCAGGATATTTTTTCAAATAAGCTGAGGCCATGATAAGACCAAATGATGTCTTAAAGTGTTTGGATGGACCGGCTAGCACAGTGAGACCCGGTGCTAAACCTCCATCTACAGAACCAGATAGTGCTACGTTGATCATAGGCACATCGGTTTGAATCATATCTTTTTCTGTAAAAAATTTAGACTCAGAAAGAATTGAGGTTTCTTTTACCTTACTATTCTTTTTGAGCTTATCCATAATTGACGGCATTATATACTCCTTTGATTATGATACTATTATACCATAAATGCATCCAAATGTACACTATCTTTTTTATAAGACAGTGTCCTAGTTTTATTATCTTGTACGAGAAAATTTGTATCAATCATCGAGTTATCTAAGTAACCATTGACAAACTTATAAACATGATTAGCCATGTCTTCTGCAGTAGTAACAGGAACGTTTTGACAAATGTGGTTGATGTTTCGCACTCCACCCTGAAGAATAAAATCTTCAGGTAGTTTCATGATTGATAGGCATTCGCGAATTGTCAGATATCTGTCTTCATCAGGGTGTGTAAGTGTAAGAGGATATGCTCCTACAAATGCTCCAATGTAATTCTTTGGAATGTTTACACCACGCCTCATAATATTGCCACCATTCTTTAATTTGGTGTACATGTCTAAACAACGCGTTGCTTGCTTTTCAAATCCATTCTTTGACATCCACTTCGAAACACGATCATACGTAACACCACTATCTTCAATGTAGTGTTTTACATCATAGCTCTTTTCAACTTTATCTTGAAATTGGCTGTGAGTAATTCCGCCTTCGATTTCTTCGAGAACATATCGGTAGTATGGATCTTCGGATGGAACACTTGAGTTTGCAAGAACTGACATTGGATCCTTAGGATCTCGTTTCACAGAACGAATCGTGTCTTCAATCTTTTCGTGTTCTCTTTTTATATATTCAAAGACAGGTACTTTTTTGCCTTTCCAGAAAAAATAAAAAGTACGATCTCTTACTTGTGCCAATCCATGAAGGATGCTTTTTGTTTTATAAATTGTAAAGCTGTATCCGTATTCGTCAGCAATTCTTCGAAGATCTTCGACAATAGGTTCTCCCATCTTCGAAGCGAGTCTTGGTGCGTTTTCGCCCCAGAATACTTGAGGTTTGAGTGTACCCAAGACATGCCGAGCAGAGGTACGCATCCAATCATTAGCAGCAGCGTCGCTGCTACTTGTAACGCTAAGACTAGAAAGGCCAGCACAAGGGCAAATGGTGTTGACAACATCAACAGAAGGTACATCAGGTACCCCATCGTCTCCAATAACATGGTAAGGAACTTCGTTTTTATAGTGTTCCAATAAATGTGTATCATTAGCTTCAAACCCTGGGTATGAGAGAATGTACTCAGGACGTTTCCCGAATACATTCTGCATGGCGATTGTTTCACCGCCGATAAGTGGTACTATACTTGCATAATTAGGCATAACTTACTTTCTGTTCTTTTTCACGGTCATCCAATTCATATTCTTTTCTGTATATATTATTGGCTTTAATGACATCGTCGAGAACAGAGAACTCACCACGTGCATATGTAGAGAATGCGTTAGTGTCCTTAGGGAAGCAAGCTCCACCAAAGCCTTTCTTTCCGTCAGGCCCTGGAACTTGTGTATGGCTATGTCCAATGCGTGGATCAGATCCAATAGCATTAACAATCACGTTATACTTTGAATCAGTATCATCAATCAGATCTTTAAATTGATTGAACCACAAAACCTTTGTGGCAAGGAAACAATTGATTCCGTACTTGACAAAACTAGCCTCCATTGCAGTCATATGAATAACTGGACATGGCTTACACTGGCTATGCTTTTCATAAAGATCTTGTACACGACGAGTTACCATCGCGTTTCCTCCAAAGATATGCATAGGTGGATTAACAAAATCTTCTAAGTGATTTGCTTCGGTTAGAAATTCAGGATTGTAAACTACATCTGAATTTTTACTTAGTCTGTCGACTACATCGGGTGTAACGGTTGACTTAATGATAATAGGACAGGTGAAAGCTGATAGCTGCTCTACGACATCTTCTACAATAGAAGAATCAATACTTCCGTCTGGACCAAATGGTGTAGGTACACAGACAAATGCTGCGTCCAGTCTAAACTTACCTTTTATATTATCGAGTGTTGTGTTATAGATCGGATCAATGATATGCTTATCAACCTGTGAAGTGGAAAAGCCGTGATCAACAGCTTTCCCTACATATCCATGTCCTACGATTGCGATATTAATTGACATTGTAATACTCCTTGTACCAAGAAACAAATTCTCTTACACCTTCAGAAACGGGTGTTGTTGGCTTATATCCTAAAGCTTCAAGCTTTGTTGTATCCGCCCATGTTTCTGGCGTATCAGCTGGATGAGCAGGCACCATATCGTATCTACCTTTACGGTCGAGATTCTTTTCAATCTCATGTACGAAATCCATAAGCTGGACTTGTTCGCCATAACCTATGTTATAGATTTCATGACATACACCATCACTTGTTTTAGCTGGCTTAAGGATGTCATCGGTGACAATCACAACACCTTGTACAATATCATCAACGTAAGTAAAGTCACGTTTCATATCGCCAAAGTTGTAGATTGTAAGTGCGTTATCTTCAAGGATAGCATCTGTAAACTTAAACAGCGCCATGTCCGGCCGGCCGTACGGACCATAGACAGTAAAGAAACGAAGACCGGTGGATCTTGTAAGTTTTGAATGCATAAACTGACATTCATTCGATCGCTTTGACCAGCCATAAGCATTGTTCTGGTGAGCAGGTCGATCATGCTCATTCCATGGAAGTGGCTGGCCATGCATAACACATGAGCTTGAAGCATAGACTACTGGTGTGTCATACTGCTCAGCAACTTCTAGGATTCTTTGAGTACCAGTGATATTAGTATCAATGTAATGCTGTGGCTCTTCAAACGAATGACGAGGATTAGCATATGCTGCAAGGTGTAATACTACATCTGCATTCTTAATTAATTCTTCATACGAGTCTGGCTCTTGAATATCAGTGTGTGCTATCTCAATCCCAAAGCCATTTAGTATAGCTTCACGTGTATACTTTAGTCTAACGTCGTAATAGTCATTGAAGTTATCAAGACCTGTTACTTTCCACCCTAGTTCATGAAACTTTTTGGCTGAGTGAAAGCCAATCATGCCGGCCATGCCGGTAATAAAAATCGTCTTCATTAGAAAAACTCCTCGAGTCCTTGTGGTTGGTGTTCATCGGTAGTGGCTAGTTCAATAATTTCATTGACAACATCTGCTCCGTCAGAATGCTGCTTCCAAAATTCAAACGCCATTTCCCGCCATTCATCTCTCATCGATGGTGAAGATCTTAAATTGATCATAAGATCTCGACACTGTTGAAAATTAGTGTAGTCGAGACCAATCGTACCAGTGTCTTTACATAGGCTCACCGGTTTGTCCTGTACTTTATGTATGACATTATCACAGAAGTGTTTATGGAAAATAGGAATAGAACCACATGCAATAATTTCTGCATGACAGTTCTCAATATTATTTCCATAGGTTTCTGCTTTAAGGTGATACAAGTCTGCACCAAAACCTGACTTAGCTAAACGTTGCATACAGTCATGGTTTGTGTACTGTGGATAAAGATATGCACCTTGGCCAGCTTCTTCTGTGCCATACATATCTTCTCTAAACTTTTCTGTTTCGCCGTGTTGTTTTTCAGGCCGAAAGTAATTTACAACCTTACGACGATCTGTAGGATTCTCATTCTTATTATCACGATAGAGTACCAATGGATATTGAATAGAAGCTTCCAATCCTTCAAGGACTGTAATAAATCCAGCTTCCATCAAAGCATCTTGATGGTAGTCAATCATGAGAGCTGGACCTTTCCACATTGCGGTGCGGCCAATCCAACGTACGTATTCTTCGTATGTTTCCTCGATTGGTTTCCAGTATTTAGCTCGGTGACCATCATAGTCAAAGCCAAGAGACATTTTCTTGAGAGGTACCATGATCTTGTTCTTCTTCATAAATCGTGAGAAATCATTCTCAAGACTATGAGTCATAATCACGTCCATCTTCTTACATACTTCAACAAGGTTAGCATTACGTGCAATCGATGCAGCCTTATGGTCTACATTGATAAACGCTTTACGTACTGTGATAGCATCGAGAAGTTTAGGAAAATTATCTTGGCAATCTTGTGGATGGCCTTTAGATGGTACAGAATACACGATACATAGATCATGTAGATTAATCACCTTAGCCATCTGCTCCCATTCCGTACCGACTGACAGTTCAGTCTGTTCGATATCGAGACCTTTGGCTCTTCCCCACTTCTTGTCATTAGCTGACAGGATCGTGGCTCCGGTTACTTTCTGCATTTGTATTGCGCACTGTGTAACGCCGCAACCCTCGGTACCACGACCGAGTAAAATGATAGTCTTCATATTTCGCTCCTTACACTACTATTATACCATAGTAGTGTCTATTTGTAAATATAGTTTATTTATGATTTTGTATTATTCAACTGTGCTTGTCATCAGCTCAATAACTTCATTGACTTCAGCAGCTTCTGCTTCTTTCTGAGCTTCAACTGC
>NYWG01000074.1 GCA_002684915.1 Verrucomicrobiales bacterium | reverse complement strand
ACCAGCTGAAATACCGGCAAAGTTGCAATACCAACTAGCTGGGATTCAACATTTAGAACTTTATGGCCAACATGGAGAACAGGCCTTAAATGACTTAATCACCGGTTTGAAAAAAAGAGGTGCATCTGGAAATACTGATTTTAACCAACAACCATCCACCTCAATTAAGCGACATGAAACGCCAAGGCCTAAAACCACCACTCCAAAACCAGTAGCAAATATATTTAGTATAGCCGGTTGGATCTTATCAGTATTACTTATTGTTCTACTTGGCCTGTTACTATCAAAAAACCAATTTATTGGAGGCGCAAAGAAACTCTCCAAAAATCAAACAAAAGAATTAGGATCAATACATCTTAAAATTCCTATCCCTGAAGAATATCCAATTGCTAGCCCAACAGATATGCCCTTTGGAGCTCCTATGAGAAAGTTGGCTATATCACCAAATGGAGAAAACTTAGTCTATGTCTGCATAAAAAATAAAGCACGCTACCTGTGCTTACGCAGTTTAGGTGATGACAATTTTTTACTGTTAAGTGGATCCAAAGGTGCGGTTCTTCCATTTTTCAGTCCAGATGGTAAATGGATTGGATTTCTAACAGAAAAGAAAGTTAAAAAAATTGAATTATCCAGTGGGTTTTTGACAGAAGTGTGTAATGCCAAAAACCCCTATGCGGGGGCAACTTGGAGTAAAGACGGCATGATATACTTTGGCGACTCAGAAGGATTTAAATTTCTAAAAGTTAGCGAAAATGGAGGAGAGCCTGAATTCGTATCGGAAAAAATAAATCGAATTATTAACCCTAACGCAGTCCCGAACGGAAAAAATATTGTTTTTGACTCACCAGGAATCTCTGTAACCAGAGCTCCTTTCTCTGTTCATTATATTTCATCAAGTATAGATGATCCTAAGAAGCTCATTAACGGAAGAATTCCAAGTTGGATTGGTGAAAACAAATTAATAACACTAGAAGATAATCAGTTAAGATTAACCGAAGTAAATATTGAAACACTTCTGCCAATAGAAAAAACAAAAACCATACTAAAAGCAAAAATCAGAAATGATATAGTCGGAGGGCAATACTCAATTTCACAAAATAATATACTAGCATTCTTGAAAGGCGAAAAAAATGAAGAAATGCACCTTGCTTTATTAGATCCTATATCAGGAAAATCAGAATTATTATCAGATAGAAAACAACAATATGGACAATTTTCTATTTCTCCAAGCGGACAAAAACTAGCTATAGAAATAATAAACAATCAAATGTACAGTATAAATATTTTTGATACTAAAAGGGGACGATTCAGCTCATTTTCCAATTTAAATCATAATTATGCTCCTTTCTGGGCAGATGAATCAAAATTATATTATACATCTAACAGAACAGATCCATCTGAATTTGAATTGTATATGTATGACTTTGAGAAACAGAAGGAAGTGAAAGTTCCTTTAGATGGAGAGATAATGGTTGGGCTTGATGTTTCAGATATATCTAGCAAAGGAGATAAACTATTTTGCAATGGACATCAAATAGGGAAACGGACTGATGATTTATATTACGTAGATCTTATAGATAAAAAGAAATTTCAACTTACCAAAAATGATTTACAGGAATGGGGTGCTGTTTTGTCTAAAGACGAAAAATGGCTGGCATATACATCCGAAAAAGACATGGAGGGTAGTTTCGCAATCTATTTGAATAGATTTCCAGAAATGAATCAAGAGATTCGAATTTCATCCGGAGGGGGTGAAGAACCCAAATGGCTTCCAGATGGTTCCGGTATATATTATCGAAATGGGTCCCAGTGGATGAAAGTTAAATTGTCCTTAAATGGACAACCAGAAATCGGCGAGCCAGAATTATTTTTTGAAGGAGATTACTTAAATGTTTGGGGACCATCACATGATATTTTTCCTAATGGAAAAGTCTTATTGCTTAAAGGCGAAAAATGGATTCCTCCCACTGAAATAGACGTAATAGTTAACGTATTAAATAGTGCACTCTAACAGTTCTTAGAATTTGACCTAACTTTTCTGAAAATGATCAGATAAGAATTATTATAATTAAGTAAAATACTCTTAAGTTTAATTGTAGCGTTGTGTTTATCCTTCTTTAATGACAGAAAACCGCTCTGTGAAACGTATTGGATTTATAGGGCTCGGAGACATGGGGCTACCCATGGCATGCAATTTAGTTAAAGCTGGTTTTGAAGTTAGTGGATTTGATTTGCGAACAGATCGCCTCGACCTACTAAAAAAAGAGGGAGGAACAAGTGCCAATTCAATCTCAGAGCTTGGTCAATCATCAGACGTAATTTTTGTCATGGTTATGACCGGAAAGCAGGTATCGGATATTATTCTAGGCGATAAAGGCCTTATAAACTCTATGCAAAAGGGATCAGTAATCATCTTGTCTTCAACCATCTCTCCTTTAGACGCTCGTGAAGTTGGTGAACCAGTGCTTAAAGCAGGAATTAAAATTATCGACACGCCTGTTAGCGGAGGGAAATCAGGAGCTGAAAACGGCTCATTAACTATGATGGCAGCTACTTCCAAAGAGACATTTGACGAACAACAAGATGTGCTTAAGGGAGTTGGAGAAAAGATTTTTCATGTTGGGGAAGAAATTGGCATGGGACAAACAGTAAAGGCAGCTCTGCAAGCTTTGATTGGTTCAACATTCACTGCCATATTTGAGTCACTAGTACTAGGAGCCAAAGCTGGAGTGCGCGGTGAAGTAATGCACGAAGTCTTCGGAGCAAGCGGAGTTGGAAGTCCACTACTCAAAAATTGCTCAAAACTTATAATGGATCGTGCATTCAAAGGCACAGGGAGCCAGATCCAAACAATGTATAAAGATTTAGGGATAAGCATGGATATGGCTAAACAAAATGGTGTAGCTATGTTCACAACATCTGCTGCATATGAACTATTTCAATCAGGTATATCCCTTTTCCCTGATGAAGATAACTGGTCAATAGTCCGCTTGCTGGAACAAATTGCTGATACAGAAGTTAAATGGTAAATCAAAACTAAATTTCAAATAAAGAATGCCAAAATTAGGAGTTATTACTGATGGGATCAGCAGGGAGTTTGAACATGCCTTGGCTGTGATGAATGAAACCGGCTTAAAATATGCNGAGTTACAGTATCTATGGGACAAAGAAGTCGGNGANTTAANTGATAAAGAAATGGAAAAGGCCCAATCACTTATCAAGNCCNATGAAATGANAGTCTCATGTATTTCTCGGCATAACTTTGCTGGCATGCTNGTTGGTGATACAGAGGTTGGNGATACAAATTATAACCNCCATATGGATNGTTTACAGCGNTGTATAGATATGGCACTAGAATTAGATACAAACGTAGTTCGTATTATGAGTTTTAGGCGAGAAATGATTCTTTTTGGTTCCAGTGGAGCAGACCACTGGGTAACCAGCACAGGGGCATGGGACAAACTACTTAAATTACTGGAATTGCCAGTAAAATTAGCTGAAGAAAAAAATATTAATCTAGTACTTGAGACTGGTAACAATGCCATGGTTCCTTCCGCATGGTTAGGCCAAAAATTAATTAATGATATAGGGAGTGATCGTCTTCGAATTTTGTGGGACCCTGCAAATAGCCTATATGCAAACGAACCAACATATCCAGATGGCTGGGAAGCTCTTAAGGATGGTTATATAGGCCACTTTCATATCAAAGATGCAAAGGTCAATATGGCACATGCGCATGTGGAATTTTGTGAAATGGGAAAAGGTGACATGGCACCATATCTGGAACCTCTGGCAAATGACATGAAGTTAAACAACTACAATGGTTTTATTTCACTTGAAAGTGTTTATCGGCCTAATGGTGGTTCATTTGAAGATGGCTACAGAGCTTCATTACCTAAGTTCAAAGAGCTCTTTGATTGGTAATTCGAATGTTAAATATTTGGAAATATATTTTTTGTATCCCGCAATACAGGTGGTTTCCTCTTTTATTTCTAGCACTTATTTCAGTGTCCTGCAGCAGTGATAAATCTGCAGAATTCGTTTTCCGTTATTCAAATGAACAACCAAAAGATGCACTTAGAAGCAAATCGATGATTTTTTTTAAAGACCAATTGGAGAAACGCTCTAATGGTAGAATTAAAGTCGATTTATTTTTTGGAGGAGTTCTCGGGAATGAACGAGAATTGATGGATTTTGTCTTAACCGGTGTTTTGCAGGGAACAAGAGGCGGCTATTTTGCTGACGCAAACCCGAAATTTATGCTCTTCACATTGCCATTCCTTGTCGACAACTGGGATCAAGCACAACGATTGGTTCAAAGCGAATTCGCAATGGAAATAAATAGAGGAGCAAAACATCGGGGGTTCCATGTCCCTGCAATAGGAATATCCCAGGGATTTAGAGCTCATACAAACAACAAAAATCCAATCACACACCCTGATGATCTAAAGGGACTCAAGATGCGAGTTCCAAGCCAAGAGGTTTATATTCAAACGTCAAAAGCTTTTGGAGCAAATCCTCAAGAATTACCATATGTTGAAGTATATCAGGCTTTATTAACCGGAGTAGTTGATGGTCAGGATAATGCACCTTCAAATATTTGGGATTTTAAGATTCATGAAGTCTCCAAATACCTAACCATCACCAACTATGCTACAGGCCCAGACCCACTGATGGTAAACCTTAAATGGTATGAATCACTTCCCGATGATTTGAAGATTATTTTTGATGAAGTAAGTCGAGAGTCAATGGAATTTAGCGATCGTATAAACCGGAAGAAAGAATCAGAGTATATAGAAAAAATTTCAAGCTACCCTAAACTAAAAGTTAACTATGTTACAGGCCATGAGCTGGAAGCTTTCCGCAATGCCGTTAAACCGGTATATCAATACTTTGAAGACAAAGGAGTTCTAACATTGGAAGAAATCCAAAAGGCAAAGGAAGTATCGAAAGGAAAAAACAAAAAAACATGAAAAGACTCCATGCCGCTTTGACATGTTTTCTAGAAGGGTTGATTTGCATTAGTTTTCTTTCACTTTTTGCCATGGTAATTTTATTAGTTGGACTAAGGTATATATTTAATTCCTCCGTCTCAGGGGCTAATGAAATCATCACTATATTATTCATCTACACAACCGCAATTGGCTCAGCAATAGCAGTGGGACAACGCAGTCATATTTCTATCAATATTTTTGAAGAAAAACTTTCACAAAAATCCGCAAAATACTTAGCAAAGCTACAATTGACCCTTGTTGGATTAATTAATTTAATTATTGCTTGGTTTAGTATTACTTGGATTTCTCAAACAGGAAACAACCTTATGCCCACACTTGGAGCAACACGTTCAGTGGTACAATTTAGCATTCCACTGGGCTGCGGGCTTGCCGCATTATACTGCATTACTTCAGCAATTGTAGGTTTAGATAAAAAAAAAGAAAGGGATCAAATCCAAGCAAGTTCCAATTTTAATTCAAGAGATCAAGAGCATTCAAAATGACTATCTTGCTTCTCAGTCTTTTTCTTTTCCTGCTCTTGGGTGTTCCTATTGCCTATTCACTTGGATTGTCCGCACTATGCTATTTTCTGACCCATGAGCCCGGACTAATAGTAGTCATGCCTCAGCAATTGATGGCAGGAATGGATTCATATCCTCTAATAGCACTTCCTCTCTTTATTTTTATGGGACAATTAATGAATGCCAGCGGTATTACTGGCAGATTAATTGATTACTGTATGCTTATCGTCGGCCGTTTTCGAGGCGGGCTAGGAATAGTCAATATATCTTCAAGCATGTTGTTCGGTGGAATTTCCGGATCGTCAACCTCTGACACAGCCTCAATTGGCTCAATACTCATACCTGAAATGAAACGCCGAGGGTATCCTCATCAATTTGCGGCAGGGTTAACAGTTGCTTCCTCAACTATGGGCATGATTATTCCACCTAGTATTCCAATGGTTCTTTTCGCTATAACAGCCCAGGAATCAGTAGGAAAATTATTTTTAGGTGGAGTTATACCCGGACTTATGGTTGGAGTATTTCAGATAATTTTCACACTATGGATATCAACTAAAAGAAATTATCCGAAAGGGAACACTAAATTCAAATTTAGTATTTTTTTGAAAGAAACATTTCGCTCCTCTTATATCCTCTTGCTTCCAATTTTTGTTGTCGGGACTGTTGTTTTAGGGATAGCCACAGCAACTGAATCCGCAGGACTAGGTGTTTTTTATGCAATTGCAACTGGGTGCATTGTAACACGCAAACTAACTCTTGATAAATTTATCAATGCATTACGCTATTCTATTCTGACGAGTGCTAAAATCATGATCATTATTGCATTTTCTAAATTATTCATCTGGATTCTGGCATACGAAAGATTACCAGATGATTTAGCATATTCAGTTGAAGGATTTGATCTGTCACTTTTTTGGCTATTGATACTAATGATATTAATTATCCTATTAGCGGGAACATTTATTGACGTCAGCCCAGCGATACTTTTATTAACTCCGATTTTTTTGCCAATAATAATTTCCGCAGGCGGATCACCCATATTATTTGGAGTAATACTAGTAATTGGACTGGCTGTTGGAGCGTGCACACCTCCTGTTGGTAATTGTCTCAACGTGTGTTCGGCTGTTTCTGGCCTAAGAATTGGCATCATATTTCGAGGGGCTCTCCCCTTTCTTGTCGCAAACGTTTTAACCCTTTTATTAATAGTTATATTTCCATCTCTAGTCCTATGGCTTCCGTCATTGCTGATGGATTGATATGTTTGATTCAATGTTAATCAATTGATATATTTTACTCTTTAGAGAATTCTCAATATAATACAAATCCGTTTATAAAAAATATGCATAAAATGCAAAACCACATTGAAAGACTTTTATTTTTATCGACTACCCTCCTACTTCTTAACAGTTCAATAGCTAGGGCAAACCCGATTATATCTGAGTTCATGGCAGCCAACCGATCAACAATAGTCGACGACGATAACGATCGTACCGACTGGATTGAATTATTTAATCCAAGTGGAAGCTCGATAAAACTCCAAGGCTGGGCATTAACAGATGATCCAAAGCATCAATTGAAATGGGATTTCCCAAACATAAATCTTAGATCAAAAGAATACCGTGTGATATTTGCATCTGGAAAAAGTCGTACTAGCATAAATGCACCACTTCACACCGATTTCAAACTAAGTAGTGAAA
The DNA here is from genome assembly GCA_002684915.1 of Verrucomicrobiales bacterium. Taxonomy (GTDB): domain Bacteria; phylum Verrucomicrobiota; class Verrucomicrobiia; order Limisphaerales; family UBA1096; genus UBA1096. The sequence continues at coordinate 47 of NYWG01000074.1, read as the reverse complement.
CCGGTTACCTCGCCTTATTGAACGCCGAAGGTCAGGCTGTTTATGAA
>NYWG01000073.1 GCA_002684915.1 Verrucomicrobiales bacterium | reverse complement strand
TGAGCACATTGCATTGTGATTTTTATCGTTTGTTGATTAATTCGGGTTGTGCGTACCTTCTCATACGCGACAAGACGCACACGTGTCAAAGTGGAGATCCTGGGACGGGAAAGTCGGAGTTGTTGCATGTCATTACGATGTTGAAATGCCCTGGTGTTTGCCAAGCGGAAGCAAACGCATCTGCATTGGCTCATTTCTTTGGCGACGACAAACATTTCTTGATTAAAATCAGGAATGAACCAGATCCAATGCGGGACGGTGGATCTGCCATTAAAGGCAATGCTGCTGCCATGCGATTGACCGAGATTGAGAAAAGTATGCGCTCTGAACAAGAAGGAGAAAAATCGATTTCTCAGTTTGATGCCGTGTTAGGCAAATACGTGGAAAGAAAAATTCACGTATGGCTAAGTATGGTGATCCTTGAAAACAGCAACCATGCCATGAACAAACGATCGAAAGCAAGAAACGACAGGGATCATAAAGTTCATATTGCCAAAACCATTCGCCCGAAAAAGAACGTTGCCTACATGAAGTCCTCGCAAGGCAGTCAATCGGAANNACGANCTAGANNAACGCAAATGTTTATTAACAAGAATCATTGGATTGATCAAGAATTTGCAAAGATTTGCGCGATGATGGATGTGGANGGCGGGCTTTCCGACGTTAGCTACGATATTTTTGATGATGTTCAAGACTATTTACAAAGTCATTTAGAATTGAATGTAAGATCGATTGAACGATGCAGAAACAATTGCAGAACGCAAATTATATACAACGTCATCAACATCTTGTTTCACCATCGACCATTCAACAAAGTCTTNCAATTTTATATTGGCGAGGAAAGAGTTGGAGCAACCTTGAATCAAGAATTGGGACAAACGGAAGTCTTTGTGAANNACCAAGAAACAAAAACCATGTACAAGTTTGAGCATCATTGCACTTTGTATCGAGACGAAGACCAAAAACTTCATTCAGGTCCTCATCCCACTCGTCAATGGATACCTGNCGAATGTGTCATTGATTTAATCAACAATATTATNTACAGCAAAGACACAAACAATATAGATGAAACGGGGAAACCCTTGTTATTGTTGGAGGAACAAAAATTGCAACGCAAATGGATATTGAAAAACTTATGGCGTCCNCGAAAATCATACAAAGAAGGAAGCGTATGTCGCGTTCATGTAACAGGNGAAGAAAGCNAGTACGCATCNTATTATGTTAAGTTCAAATGTTTAAAAGAACATGTAAACCAAGCACCCGACCTTCGCACCACCACCGAATATTGGGAAANGCTNCATACCAAAAAGGAAAGTTTATTGGGTAAATATTTCCAACAAGAGATTAAGTATTCTGGTGATTATGCTATTGAACAATGGATGGATATTAATCGCTTATTGTATTGCGATGTAGGGACTGCCATTCGAACCATTGCGTTGATGCGATCGGAGTTTGTCGCTCCATCNCAAGACAAAATTCATCGTGAAATTGTAAGGATGGGAATTAACCGTTTGAAAGCGGTTGATACAAGCTCTCCTTGNAAATCGTTTTATCCAGTACGCGANAGAGACGAAAAAACCAACAACTTGGATGATGTCGATCCAAATTATATTTGTATTGGCTCGGAAACCTTGGTGAAATTGGAATTGGCAGAACAGTTGAAGAAAAAATTNACGGTTGGATTGCTTGTCAATACCTCTGAAATTGTATTAAGCACAACCATAGAAGATTTACATCAAAATACAAGTGCAAATGTATACTACAAAAATTTTGGAGGATCNCCCACATCCTATCCTTACATGGATGGAGAAACATGGAAGTTAGANTTCAACAATGCATTATGGAAAGACAAGAGGAATTATTATTTCAAAGAGCAGGATCAACCGTTTACACGACAACCAGTCATTTTGAAAAAGAAATGTGGCTCCACNACCAAATTGTATGTGTTAGTTGCTTGGTTGGATGATTTCCATCACGATACACGAGAAGAGGAAGATCGATTTTTAAGTATCCTTAGCAGCTACAACTATCCTGCTCTGAACGAGGAGAAAACGACCATTCTTATTGGGCACCCATGGTCGGGCAAAGTTCATTACAAGGATAGGGAAGATCANCTAAAACATAAAGATTGGTGCGATCCTAGTATCTCCAAGGCAATCACGATCAAAGGTGGTCCTCAACACAAGAAAGTGTTCAAGGAAAAAAATGTAGTGGATTCCATTAGTCAGAAAATACAAGGCAGACCCATGATGCAGTCTACAGCCACCATTCATAGAATTGATATTGATTATGATGATTATGCGATGAAGTTAAGATTGAAACATTTGGACGAGTACGACCACACCATGGACATCAAACGTTTTGTACCTGCTTACTCGGTCAGNCATTTACACAAAGAATTGAACTCTAGTCAAAAACCAATATTGAATAANACCGATTCGGAGGGCAACCTCATTGAATACACGAGACAACACGTTAATGATAAATTTCAACGTGAAACTGGGTTGTCTACCCACATTTACGACTAAAGTGTTTTAAAATGATATCCTACGAACATCCAACCAAACAAGAGNTTGAACAAGCGAAAGAGGGGGTGCATAAAAGATTTAAAAAATATTTTTATCAAGGTTTATTTAGAATAACACATACNAAAGAAAATTTTCATTTAGTTCACGTCGGTTGNACATGGTCCGCTGCAACACACAAAGANCCCCTCTCTTACAAATGCTTAGAAGACAATAACCTCAAACGTTATTTTGATTACATACTGTACCATGAGTTACAAGCCACCACAAAACTATACAAAGAGTTGAACCAAGCAAAGAAACGATACGAAGCCAATACGGAATTAAGATGTGCAAAACAACTGCGCACGGACTACCAGATTAAATTAGAAGAGTGGCACGCGTTCTACTATGCGACGCACCTTGCTTATTTAAGCATGATAGCTGCACAGGAGGAACACACGAAAGTAGAAATTAAATACTTGAAACAATATTTAAAGAGACAAAGAAAAAAATACAATTATCATTTTAAACACCACAAATTACTCATGAAACCCGTGAAACACGAAATGTGCTTTTACCACCGTGCTATAAAGTCACAATGACCGCATCCTCAACATGAACATCAAACGCTGCTTTCATAAAACCAACTACCCCTATTATCACTTTTCGTCGCATGTGTACGTACCAGAAGTAGACGCACCACAGCTACAAGTAGACAAACACCATAAATACATCAAATATTTATTAGATGACGTTACCTGTAAAAAAAATAACAGCGAAGCGTGGGATTGCTTGTTACCTGACTGGTCCGAAAAGACTAATTTTATTTGTAATGGTACATGCATCGAACATTGCTCGTTAATCATTGAAGCCGATTTGGTTAAATATTTAATATATGCAGGTGTATTGATATGCTTTGCCAATATTATTGCATTCTTAGCAGAGAGATCCATTAAAAAAATTATGCTTAAAAAATATAGTTAAACTCCGTACAAGCTTTCCAATTGAACCTTTGTAAACGTTCTATGCGTCAGCTGGACCATATCCTTCGTATACTCAACATTAAAACGCAGGTTGTCTGCTTTTTTTCCATAACAACGCTGGAATTGAAACATCGATTTACCATGAGGAAACATGTTCTCCACTTCCGTTCTTGGAATCTGCATCGTATCTCCAATCCAAATCAATTTATCACCCAATGCAAATAAATCCCTCATACGATCGTCCCATTTTGAATAACGTGCTTTTTTTTTAGTTCGCTTTGCTATCGGAGACTCAGGATCTACTCCCTCCACAAGCTTATCCCAAAACGCAGGTTCGTCTGCTGTATATCCATTCGATATATTAGCAATTTCATCCATTCCAAATTGCAAATCATCGTTCAATCCTTGCAAATCATCGTTCAATCCTTGCAAATCATCGTTCAATCCTTGCAAATCATCGTTCTCGTCTTGTAACATAGAAATCGATTTGTCGGACGCAGCCAATTTGCATTGAACATCCACTAAAGAAGCACGTGCTTCTGTTAAATCGACATTCAGGGATTCGATTCTGGTATGCAAATACTTGTTCACGGATTGAACCTCACAAAGTTTCTTGTGTAAAACTTGCATTGCATTCTTCATTTTTTTGCATTCAGGAAAAACTTCGTTATGGATTGTTTTCACCACCATATCTTTTAACATAAATTCTATATTGCTCATCGTGTATGTAATATGTAATATGTAATATGTAATATGTAATATGTAATATGTAATATGTAATATGTAATATGTATGTATTTATGTCACATGCGTCTATGTATGTGTACAATGAATTCTATTTGTATTTAAAACACTTTTGTATGTATATGTATGTATATGTATATGTGTATTTAGGTATAACCCTGTTGTGGATGCAGGTGGTGAAATGATTAGCACGCAAATGCAATTGTGGTATATGACGTCATCAAGGTACACAGATAAACATAGAATAAAAAAGAACAATAATCTAAATAATTTGAATTTACACACTATTCTGCTGTAAATATTTATTATGCATAAAAGTCAACTGTTTCAGCGCACTAGGGCGTTGGATAATTTCATAATCAACGACGGAAGAATAGCCATCAATGTAATTTTTCAATGATTGCAAACGTTTCTCTAATTGATCAATGTATACCATGCTAGACGTTAAATATTGCCGCATCGTTGTAATCGTTTGATTGGTAATCGGAACTTTGCCATTTGCAAACTGGTTGTATAGTTGCCTCAACGTATACAACGTCAACCCAGATTCTTGGTGACTGATTCTTTTCCATGCAGAGAATCTTGTCACGTACTCGTTGCATAATTCCTGTATACATGCATCTGCCCATTCACTAATGGAATCAAACGGGTTTCTCTCATGGAAAACTCGATTTTCGTTGCAGTAGGATTCATAAATACAACCCAATTCCGAAACAGTCCCTTTGAAGTAATAACTCTTGAAGTGGAAATACACATGATGGTTTTTGTCCATCAAATCACATCCGATCAAATCAAATAAGGTAATCATAACACTTAGCGTTACAAATTGGCTGCGCGTGGAAATCGTTCGTAATAACTTCTCCTTTCATCAAGGGTGTCCTCCACGTCGGGGCGCGTCACATATGCCGTGTACCACCGTTTTACCATATCTCCGCACCTAACACAGGTTATCTCTCCGCCTGTTGCTCCAAGAAAGCGATGCAAGGCCATTTGTTGCGTACGTCGTCGACAAATTTCACAGTTTGCATGCACCGTAGAAGATCTGCAAAGCGGAGGCGGTGGCGGTACAGAGGACATGTAAGCTTTCTATATATAAGAATATACCTTTTATTTTAATACACTTATGACTGCAGAAGAAACGGTCTTTGGAATATCCGATTTGCGTTTACTTATACTTAGTTTTGCAATTGAACCAAAAAAAACAACACAACGAGGTTTATCAATATTTGATTTTTGTATTGGGTGCCTCATCGATCGACACATTTTAACCTTAAATAGGATTTAATAATTTGGCATTTGCCACTGGCATTGGCGTAGTCCTGCAACTCCAAAAATAAATAAACATGATGACAAACGCAAGAAACAAAACAGCAAGTGCTCCAATCAACCACCATTCCGTGGTCATGTAAAATGGTTCATTCATGACAGTAAGGCCAACGTAAGACGTGATATCACGGGCCGCTCTCTGGAATAAAAAATTGTAATTGGCCTGAAATGGATCACAATGAGCTGCTCCAGAACTAAACGTGGGTTCATCGTAATGCGACCGTTCATGTATACTCATGTCAAGCATAGCTATTGTCTTGCTATAGGATTCCAACTCCGTATACAACCGAGTATCTGATGCATCTTTCAATCGTATCCAAAACCCAATATTATTAGACAACACATCAAACCCTTGCGTATACATTCCTAAAATATTTGTAGTGTACTTGGAACGAATTAATCCTAAACTATATGAATCGGACACGGCGCTTGTACCAGACATTTCAATAAACGACGCGTAAAGACTCAATTCATGCCTATCTGCTGGCGTCAATTCGTACGCACAATCGTCGTACTCGTAACATTCTACATACACCTCGTTAATTAACTTGACTTGCAACCCATTCAAATTGTAAACTGGAATCGGGTCAATGTAGTTTGCATCGTACACCGCAAATCGCGTTATATTGCTCTTGTACGGGTTTCTATCCGAAAACAAAGGCACAGGGTCATGTGTAATAGGACCGACATTTGCTGTACTTTTTTCTGCGGTATACTCGTCTATTACTTTCTCCTTGAACACTTCTTCTTTTATTTGAAAAATGGTAGGTTTTCGCCATGTATATGTTGCATTACCTGTATGTAGTAGTAGTAGCACTAAAATACAATAGTACCTCATTTACACCCTACAACACGAGAAAACAGTAATATATAAGTGATTTAAAATTACCAGAAAACCTTAAATGTCAAGATCCAACAAAACAAAAGCCGTTTTTATGGTAGCGAAGTACGACTACGAACACGGCACGTACCGTAACGATGACCCTGAAGCTTGCCGCGATCGATTACGTGCAGCACTGACAAAGCATCGAATCCCATATGTATGCGGATACAATGCTTGTTCTTCATGCGGTATCACCGATTGTTTTTGGCTCACAGGGGTAGACGAGGATGCCAAGTGGGAAAAAGCATTGAAGAGTGCTCGCGTCAATGCATCGTATTCAGAAGAGCAAGACGGTGATAGCATATACGATATATCGGATAAAAAAGTTGTGGTTCGTTGCAGTATTTGCAGAAAACCTGGACATACTAAAACCACGTGCAAGTTGAACCCTGCTAAGTACAGGTGCATTGCCATACAATGTAAAATTGCAGAAGATTAAGTGATTTAAAATTTTTAATATATTCTAGAGATTTTTTTAGTTATACAACATGTCGAACACCCTTATCTCTATCGAAGGTATTATTGGCGCAGGTAAAACCTTTTTTAATGGTTTAATAAGTAAACATACGGACATGCAAGTCATTAACGAACCCATTTGCGATTGGACCGCAACCGACGATTCTGGTAACACCTACGATGTCCTTCAAGCGTTTTATGATGCACCCGACAAATATGCGTTCCAGCTTCAAATGGTTGTACTGGAGTCGTTGGCAAAACAACGAAAAGATATTTCACATGGTTGTATAGAGCGTAGTATGAAATCCAATCGAATGTTTTCGTTTTTGCAACATCAGAACGGCAACATATCCGACACACAATACAAAAAATACATGTGCAAATTTGAAGAAGTTTCGAAACAGTTGCCAAAAGTAAGTGCAAGAATTTACATTAAAACGTCAGTAGATACTGCCATGAAACGTATCAAACAACGAGCCAGACCTGGAGAAGAGCACGTCACGCGCGAGTATTTACAGCTATTGGAGGCATGTCACGAGTGCTGGTTAATGGAAGCGCCAAATGTTTTTGTTGTAGATGGGGAATTGGATTTAACCGATGAAAACAATGTGAAGCATGTTATGTATCAGTTAAGTATATTTTTAAAAGTAAATTCATAAAAACAAGTGCACTAGTGCCCATACTAACGTCTATCTATTTTTTGTTTCTTCTTTTTATTCTCTCTTGCCTTTCTAGCAGTATCTCTCTCTCGGCGCGTTGCAAGCCTCCCGTTTAAGCGTGATTCGTGTCGTTTCTCAAAACTAAACGCACCCCCCGTCCCGACCGACTTACGGACATTGATGATGGCATTGCCGCTGGCATCCTTTTTCCATACAGGCAAGCGTAAATAATGCCCTTTCTGAACGGTATCGTCCACCCCAACCACTTCCTTCATAAACGATCTCCAAGCCGCATCGTGGCAATACAAAAGCTTCGACGGTCCAAAGTTACGCACTAAGAAATCATTCGCTTCCTCCATCAATTGCCTTCTTGGGTATCCAATTTCACCATCTTTGCAATACATTGTATAGTTTTTATGAAACCAATTTTTTAAAATATCTTGTATTTGCTGCTCATCGGAACGTATCTTGTACGGAATATTGTGTTCTTTGTGCAGCAACCACAACTCCCGCATCAAACGTGCCGTATGCATTGCAATACATGGCATGGGCTTTGGTAATCGCATCAATACTTGCGTCTTGTTCATTTTATCTAAATAATCCAACACACCCAGATCTACCGATTCTTTATTTTTCAATCGGACGTTCA
>NYWG01000072.1 GCA_002684915.1 Verrucomicrobiales bacterium | reverse complement strand
CAACGCAAAAAAAACTTTCTTTGCTTACCTTCCAATTACAATTCCTCATGCTGCTATGCAATGCCCTGAAGAAGATGTTGCTCCATTTAGAAAAAAATTTCCTCAATTCGAAAAAAAAATAGGCAAATATAGCCATGGCACTGAAGTGCGAAATCCAGTCGCTGCATTTGCCGGTATGATGACCCGCATGGACCGTGGTATTGGCCAAGTGCTCGACTTATTGAATGAACTCAATATTGCTGATAATACACTCGTACTATTCACCAGCGATAACGGCCCTCACTACGAGGGAGGGCATCAACCAGAGTTTTTTAATAGTAACGGCCCGCTCAAAGGCCATAAACGTGATCTTTATGAAGGAGGTATTCGTGTGCCGCTTATCGCATACTGGCCTGGCAAGATAAAAGCTGGCAGCGTAAGTAATCATATTTGTGCGCACTGGGATTTAATGCCAACTTTCTGTGAGCTCGCTAAGATCACAACGCCAAATCATACAGATGGCATCTCGTATATACCTACCCTCACCGGTAGAGAGCAAAAGAAACATGCTTATCTATATTGGGAATTTCACTCCTATGGCAACGCGCAGGCAATTCGACTAGAAGACTGGAAAGGAATTCGGCTAAAAGTTAAAAATAACCCGAATGCGCCTATTCAACTCTATAATTTAAAATTGGATATAGGAGAGACGAAAAACATCGCTGCTAAGCATCCAAATATAATAAGTCGCATGACCCAATTATTCAAAAACGCGCACACCCCATCCGACAGGTTCCCATTATTCGCAAAGAAAAAATAATGAATTAGAATAATATTGATTAGTTGGTTATCCCTTGAGCTTTAGCTAACCCGAAGAACACCCCACCCTTATCAAGCAATTCTTTAAAAGTTCCTTCCTCGATAGTTTTACCTTGAGACAAAACAATAATCTTATCCATTGATCGTAACGTGGATAAACGATGAGCCACACAGAGAACTGTACGATTTTCACTCAACTTATCGATAGCATCTTGCACCTCGGCTTCTGCCTTCGAATCTAACGATGCAGTCGCTTCGTCCAATACAAGAATCGGCGCATTGCGTACAAACGCCCTTGCTATAGCTAAACGCTGTCTTTGACCACCTGATAAAGTGACACCACGTTCACCAATTCTAGTGTCATATCCATCTGGAAGCGCAATAATAAATTCATGTGCATGTGCATGCCTAGCCGCCTGCTCAACCTGCTCGCGGCTACAACCCGATTGGCCAAGAGCAATATTCTCTGCAACAGTAAGATCAAATAACACTACTTCCTGACTAACCAAAGCCATCTGACCTCGAAAGTCAGGAATACAAAGTTCTCGTAAATCATATCCATCTAACTGAATGGAACCCGCATCCGGATCATGAAATCTAAATAATAAATTTATAAGCGTACTTTTACCTGATCCACTTTCACCAACAATCCCCAACTTGATACCCTTTGGAACAGAAAGATGAAAATCAGTGATAACTTGCTCATCTTCATAAGCAAACGAAACTCCACTCCACTGAATTTTCTTCTCAAAAGATTTAAAATTTTTCGGCGTCTCTTGTTCAAGAATATCTGGTTTTTCTCCAAGAACATTCATCAATCGATGAGCACCAATACTTGCCTCTTCAATTTGAACATGCCAACGAGCTAATTTCCGTATAGGAGTATAAAACATTAGCACTCCCGTAAAAAATACAACTAGATCCGGAATACTTCGATTGGTGTAAACCACATAAAGGATAAGAGCTCCAATTCCAATCATTGACACTGTCTCCACTAACGGGCCCACAATCTCACGTGAACGAACTGTCTTCATAGTTTGCCGGATAAGCTGCTGTGAGAGCTCTCGGAAACGATCCACCCTCATCCCTTCTAGGCCGAACGCCTTTATAACACGCATGCCAGAAAACATCTCTACGGCTAGACTGGATTGATTAACGTTAGCCTCTACTTTTCTACGTGTAGCTTCCCGGGCTTTTCTTCCAAAAAAGATAATAGGCACCACGCAGATCGGAAATAGAACTAACACGCTCATAGTTAACTGCCAGTCAATCAGACACAACCCGGTAAACACACTTATAACGGCCACAGGCTCAGCAACAAGATGTCCCACTCCGGATGAAAGACACGTCTGTAATAACAAGGCATCTCCATTTATTCGGGTAATCAAATCACCAGTAGTTGACTTATTAAAAAATCGAATCGACAAGCGACTAAGATTTCTAAAAACTGCAACACGAAGGTCATTTATTACTCGTTCACTAGCCCAAGCCAAACAATAAGCTCCAAGAAATTTAGTGGAACCTCGAAAACCAACCAACAGAGGAAAAATCATAAGACCTCCAACAATCTGTAGCCAAGTTAGCTCATCCCCCATTCTAGGCAGCCAAGGATCAATCACACCAAGTACATTAGTTTGAATCGCCGCAGCCTTATCAGTAAACCAATTCCCTGCATCTACACTCGTAGTGTTAGCCACAGCGTCAATTGTTTTCGGATCCAAGCGATCCAAAAGCATTTTTGTAGCCCAAAGCACAAGTCCATTGGAGGCTCCAAAAAGAACACCGAAAAACAACCCAGCCAGTAACCGCCCCCAGTAAGGCTTCAAGTAAGGAGCGATAAATATGAAAATTTGTTTCAGCTTGTGCATGAGCTGTTTAAGGCTGCCGTATAAAACAAACAGCAATTTCGATTAAAAATCGCAGTTAACTTACCTGCCTGATTCTAATCGGGTCGCCAATCTTTCCGGAAGTCCAGCTTCAAGAATCTTGGCCTGGGTTTTTTCGATATCGTACTCGAGGCGGCGTAACTCAATTGTGCCAGCTTCAAGATCATAAATTACATAACCAGCACGGGGGTCACCGTCACGTGGTTGACCTACACTACCAACATTTACAAAATATTTTTTTCCCTTTTCTACAGTAAATTTATCATACTTACCGCCAGTGACAGAGTTTTGTTCTCTGACAAACGCCAAAGGGACATGTGTATGACCAAAGAAACATACGCCGGTATTTTGATACGTAAAACTGGAAGCTGCATCGAGCTTACTCAAAACATATCCCCAACGTTTTGGGCCATCGAGTGTAGCATGCACAATTGTGAAATTAGCTATCATTCGAAGATATTTTAAACGACGTAACCAATCACGTTGTTCTTCTGATAACTGTTCACGAGTCCACTGGATAGCATGACTAGCGTGAGGGTTGAATCCTGTTAAATCAGTTGTGCCCCCACAATACTCATCGTGATTTCCCATGATGCAAGGCATCTCCATTTCACGAACGATATTCATGCACTCAACAGGATTTGGGTTATAGCCCACTACATCCCCTAAACACACATAGTGCGTACAGTTGTTCTTCTGAGCATCCTGCAAAACTGTCTCGAGCCCTTCGAGATTAGCGTGTATATCAGCTATTAAAGCGTACTTCATTCAAATAATCGAAACTCATCCGATAATCTTAAATCCTCTAAATTTATCCTCTGCCTCTCCCCATACTAGACTTTCATCCTGTATGTTGCTACGCAAACCAGAGTCACGAATTGCTTGGAGGAATTCTTCCAACTCTTCCTGCTGCCCCTCGACAACCATTTCTACGCGTCCATCAGACAAATTCTTAACAGTGCCCAGCACCTCGTAACCAGGTACAAGCGACTTCACTATGTATCGGAAACCCACCCCCTGCACTCTTCCCGAGTAATGCACATTGACTCGAACTAAGCTCATTTAAAGTAGGCGCCAGAACGGCAAGCCCTCTTTTGTTGCATCAAGGAACCACCTTCCATATAGCTCTCCCATGCGTCAGGGCCCGGAATGAAGCCATAATCACCCCCAGCCGGCAATCCTTTTGTAACCGATTCCCTAAGTATAAAAAACACTTGTTTATCCATTAAATTTCTTATTAGCACTTGATATCATCGCATAATCCAGCCGCCACCAACGACTAAATCTTCCTGATAAAATACACAAGCCTGACCCGGCGTAATAGCCCGTTGTGGTTCGTGAAGTCTGACAATTGCTTTACCATTTTCAACTGGCTCCACCGTAGCATTCGCTCCGGGGTGATTGTACCTTATTGTAGCCAACACCTCGATAGGAGATTTAAGCTCATCAAATGGGAGCCAATTGCAGCGATTGATATAAAACTCATTCCTCAATAGCATCTCCTCATCACCGACAACGACCTGATTCTTTTTCGGATCTAACTCAACCACATACATAGGCTTTGGAGAAGAAATCCCAAGACCCTTCCTTTGGCCTATGGTGTAAAATTCTATCCCATCATGGTGACCCAGTATCTGCCCTTTAGTATTAACAATTTCGCCCTGATGTTCATCTACCAAACCAGTAGAAGTAAGAAATTTTTTATAGTCTTTGTCAGGAACAAAGCAAATCTCCTGACTCTCTTGTTTTTCTGCAGTTTTAAGACTTACACAACGAGCCACCTCGCGAGTTTCAGTCTTCTGCAATTCTCCAAGAGGAAACATCATATGATTTAACTGCTCCTGACCTAGTGAAAACAAAAAATAAGTCTGATCCTTGCGTAAATCCTTGCCTCGCAGCATCACAGTTCGGCCGTTGCGTTTCTCTAAACGAGCGTAATGACCTGTTGCCACATATTGAGCTCCTAATTTTTTTGCTCGATTAATAAGATTACCAAACTTGAGCTTCTCATTACACATGACACACGGATTAGGGGTGCGCCCTGCTTTGTACTCAGCAGCAAAGTAGTCTATCACTTCACTCTGAAACTCTTTGGATTCATCAATGAGGTAGTATGGAATATCCAGCTTATCAGCAACCGAACGAGCATCCATCACAGCTTGAGGGCCACAACATTTATCCTCCGCACGGGAAACACAATCCTGAGGCCAAACCTTGAGTGTAATACCTATGACATCGAAGCCCTGCTCAACCAACAATGATGCAGCAGCGGATGAATCTACACCTCCACTCAAGCCAACGACAACTCGTGTTGGTTCTTGTTTAGACATCGAGAATAGAAACCTGCATTAGCCTTGGCTTAATTTGATATCATGCCAGTTTTTCGAGCAAAGTTGAACAGTCCCCCAGCATCTATTACCGGCCTTACCTCGCCTAGCGGCTTAATAGAATATTCCTCACCAGTTGACTTCTTTAATACTTTACCTTCATCCAAATCAACACGCACTTCATCACCGGTTGTTAACACTTCGCAAAGACGCTCCATGATATCACAAGGATAAAGTTCTCCGGTAGCCACACAGTTTCGGAAAAAAATACGGGCAAAGCTTTCCGCTAAGACCACTTTACAACCAGCAGAGCCTAAAGCAATCGGAGCATGCTCTCTCGAACTACCACAGCCAAAATTCCTCCCCGCGACAACAATAGGATACTCTGAATTCAATTCCCCCTCGCTTACATAACGATTGGGGTAAATACCTTCTGGTAATCCGATTAAAGCAAAACTGCCTAGTTTTTGGTATTCTTCCGGAATCGTCGGAACAAGATTAAGATACTGTGCAGGTATAATCTGATCAGTATCGATATTATCCTTCACCACATAAACCGCACCTTCATAGACACTACTCATGACAGACATTTGGAAACATAAAACATAATTTTTCAATTCAAAACGGCACTGTCTGGAACTCACCAGCCGAAAATCTACGGTAATGTGAAAATCCACTACGCTTAGCTAACGCAACAGCTTCAGCAAAGTTTTCACCTACTCGCTCTGGCTTGTGGGCGTCAGATCCAAAAGTCAGCCCAATTCCCATATTTGCTGCCATTTCCAACAATGCGGGCTCAGGATACATTTCACCACAAGGTTTCTTGATGCCGCCNGTATTAATCTCAATTGCAATATCTTGCTTCTTCACCTCTTCGAGAAACGGCATCCAAAGTGGCGCCAAGTCGCAATCNGGCCGATGTCCAAACACCTTAATTAGATCGCAATGACCAATAATATCAAAAACCCCAATCTTAACAGACTCAATTAAGCGAATATAGTATTGTGACCACACTGAGCTTAAGTCTTTTCCATTCCAAGAATCACGATGATCAGGATGGTCAAAACTCCATTTATCACCAAGATAATGAACAGACCCAATCAAATAATCCCATTCATAACGATTGTCTAAACTCTTTATCCATTCGGTATAATCCGGGAGGTAATCAACCTCTAAACTACGGAGGATATTAATCTCCGGATTATCTTTCTCAGCTTGATCTAATTTTTCATGGTAAATATCCATTTCACTTTCAAGCATTCTCCAATTATCAAAATCGTCTTCAGGCATAGGAGCATGCTCTGTAAAACCTATTTCAGTTAAGCCCAGCTTAACTGCCTGAGCAGCATACTCAGTGGGCTCACCCTCCGCATGACGGCAAAGAGGAGTATGCATATGATAATCTGGCGGCATTTCCACAGAAAAAAAACTAGGCAAGATTTGGTATTTGGCCAAGCGTTGAAAAACTCATGACCTCAATTATCTTTATCTTTTCAGTTTGAAAGATCTTTAATTGAGCGAGGTTTCCGCTTCAAAGCCCATTGTTTAGGCTTTTTCTTTTTATCCTTCTTTTGAGCCTGCTTCCTGCGAGATGTTTTGAAGGTTCTAACCGCATTTAAAATAGATTCACGGTGAAACTCATGATCGATTTCATCTGTAATTTTTTTCTTTATGAACTTCTCAACTTCATGGAGCAATTCAACTTCATCTTTACTGCAGAAGGTCCAGGCATGCCCTTCAGCCCCAGCTCGCGCCGTGCGACCAATTCGATGGACATAAGTCTCCGCCTCAACAGGCAAATCGTAATTAAAAACATCGGTAATATTGTCGACATCAATTCCTCGAGCCGCAATATCTGTCGCCACAAGAACCTTAATATTTCCTGATCGAAACTCTCCGAGAGCACGCGTGCGAGCAGCCTGTGATTTGTCACCATGAATTGGTGCAGATGAAATCCCTGCACGATCAAGCTGCTCACAAATTCGACTCGCCCGATATTTCATTTTAGCAAAGACTATAGCCCGTTTAATTTTACGTTTACGGATTAAATCAATGAGCAGCTCATCTTTTTTACTTCGATCTACATAAAGAACCCGTTGCTCAATTTTTTCAACAGTCGGCTTTTCGGGATCAATAGTAACACGAACCGGGTCAACCAAAATCTTCCCAGCTAAATCCTCGACTGCCTTAGGCACAGTGGCGGAGAAAAAACTATTCCTACGATCTTTTGGTAATTGAGCAATTACCTTCTCAATATCTGGAATGAAACCCATATCAAGCATCCTATCAGCCTCATCCAAAATAAAAGTCTCAACTTGGCTCAAATCCACGCAACCTTGGCCCATAAGATCAAGTAAGCGACCAGGTGTCGCCACAACAATATCAACTCCTTGATCTAATGATTTCTCCTGGGGTTTTTGACTAACACCACCAAATATAACGGAAGAGGAGACATTCGAAAAATGACCATATGTTTCTATACTTTTACCAATTTGAGCAGCAAGTTCTCGAGTTGGAGCAAGAATTAATGCGCGAGGCTGTCCGCTCTCCGGTAATTTCATATTGCCTGCTAGCTCTTGTAATATAGGAATAGTAAAAGCCGCTGTCTTACCTGTACCTGTTTGAGCACTGCCGAATAAATCTTTACCCTCTACTTGTGGCGGTATTGCTTGGGCTTGAACGGGTGTCGGAACGGCATAGCCTTCTTTTCTTAATGCATGTTGAATTTGAGGAGTTAGTTCACCAAACAATCCCTCCATCTTGATGGCTTCCAAAGGCTCCTGCTGTTCCCTGAATCGCGGTTTTCTTTCTGATCTATAATCCTTCCTTGAAGATTTACCTGCTACACGGCGCTTACTCGGCTTGCTATCTCTATACCGATCTCGTCTTTTTCTTTCACCTTCATGGCCTTCCTTAGACCTCCCTGCTCCACGACGCTTATTCGGCTTAGCATCACCATACCGATCTCGCCTTTTTCTTTCACCTTCATGGCCTTCCTTAGATTCATCAGCCGTAAAAGGAACACTCGATTTACTATCACCATACCGGCCACGCTTTTTACGTTCACTATCATTCCCTTCCTTAGACCTCCCTCCCGAACGACGCTTACTCGGCTTGGCTCCATTCTTCACAAAGATCTCATAAAAACGTTCTCCATCATGCCCATCCTTAGACTCTCCTTCCACACGACGCCTACTCGACTTGGCATCACCATACCGACCTCGCTTTTCACGTTCTCCATCATGCCCATCCTTAGACCTCACTGCCGAACGACGCCTACTCGGCTTGGCATCACCATACCGACCTCGCTTTTCACGTTCTCCATCATGCCCATCCTTAGACCTTCCTGCCACACGACGCCTACTCGGCTTGGC
>NYWG01000071.1 GCA_002684915.1 Verrucomicrobiales bacterium | reverse complement strand
CCTCTTCGTCAGCCTCTTCGTCAGCCTCTTCGTCAGCCTCTTCGTCAGCCTCTTCGTCAGCCTCTTCGTCAGCCTCTTCGTCTTGGGACTCGCTATCAAAGTTGAGTTGGCTTTGATCCTCATCTTCCGTATTGGATGCAGTAGCAAGCTCTACCTCTATACGACGCAATTCATCTGCAGCAGGCAGTTCATCGAGATTTTTCAAACCAAAATTTTCGAGGAAAAACTGGGTAGTACCATATATCTTTGGACGCCCTGGGGCATCCGCCTCACCTTTGATCTCAATTAGTTCTCGTTCAGTCAGAGTGGCAACAACCCCATCCACAGCTACTCCGCGAATCTGTTCTATCTCGGCTCGGGTAATTGGCTGGCGATAGGCAATAATGGCTAAAGTCTCTAGAGCAGGCTGCGACAATTTAGGAGGTCGAGGCTTAGCTCCCACAAGAACTTGTAACCAAGGAGCATAATCAGGCTTAGTTACAAACTGCCAATTACCTCCAACACAAGCTAGTCTATAGCTTCGATTGGCGTTGTCATGCTCGACCACTAATTCTTCAAGAGCCTTCTCTACCGCACGAGCGGTTGGTTTAGCGAACTCTCGAGTATGTTTCTCATCTGGAAGCTTCTCAGGAGTATCACGTAAAATAGCACGCAGTTCACTGATACTCATCGGCTTTTGAGCCGAAAAGACGATCGATTCGAGTATTTCTTTAAGCTCCACTTTAAACTGATTCCACTAAACCAACGTTATTTTCTCCTGGTACAATTCTCTGCATCTCAACTGGCGCAACAACTATATCGATATCTCCAAAAACTTCATTCTGTATAGCTAGTAACTGTTTAAGCCGGACCAACTCCAACAGAGCTAAAAAAGTGGCGACAATTTCGCCCCGACTACCAGCTTCATTAAATAACTCCGAAAATCGCAGTCGGCCAGATTCGCCAATACGACGGCGAATCACTACTATCTTCTCACTAATACTCCATTGATCATCAACAATGTCTCGTTTTGCGGCTTCACGATAAAAATACTGTTGGAGCACTCTGTCAACCGCTCCAATCAAATCGAAAATACTCGCCTCAAGGCGATTATCCATTGGCAACGGATCTAACGGGATGCTCCCGGGAAGACGTGTGTAAACTTTCTCTTGCTCAAATTCCAGCTTTTGCAGATCGCACGTGACATCCTTGAATCTCTTGTATTCAACTAATTTGCGAATTAATTCCCATCTTGGATCCTCAATATCTTCCTCATTCTCATCATCTATCTGCTGATCTACGGGTAGCAATTCACGACTCTTGATATACATAAGAGTCGAAGCCATTACTATAAACTCTCCAGCTAAATCCAAATCCAGAGTCTTCATAATCTCGACATACTCAAGGAACTGGGCAGCTAATTCGGTCATATTTACGTCATAAATATCCACTTCCTGTTTCTTAACAAGAAACAGGAGAAGGTCCATCGGCCCCTCAAAGACCTCAAATTGGATTTTAAAATCAGACATTCGAACGCTATATGCGCAGTTGCCAAACCTTAATTGACAATCGCATGTTTTGGCAACGATCCTCTTACTTGGCAGGCTTGCCGTCACCTATCTCGGCGGGGATTTTCAAGCCCATGAATAATGGGTGGAAGATTTTCGCCACTTTCCTTTTGTGCATTACCATTAGCCCATATGGCCAAACACAGGAGCTGGCACCGGATAATGGAATTGAGACAGTCGAGAAGCTTCAGAACCTCTCGACAGCAGAGAATGCAAATGAAACATCGCCAAGCCAAGCGAATTTAAAGAAGAAAATTTTTATAATACCAGTGCGCAATGATATAATGCCGCCAATCCTTTACGTCATTCGTCGTGGCGTGAAAGAAGCCATGGAAGCTGAAGCCGAATGCATTATCATTGACATGAATACTAACGGAGGCAGGGTTGATATCACCGAGGAAATTTTTGAGATTATTAATAAATTCAAAGGCAAAACTGTTACATATGTCAATAAAGATGCTTACTCCGCAGGTGCGTTCATAGCTGTCTCGACAGATCAAATCTATATGGCTCCTCAGAGCGTCATCGGAGCGGCGGCACCAATCATGGTGGGACCAGGCGGAGGAGCAGCCGAGTTGCCATCAACCATGGAGGCCAAGATGAACTCTGCCATACGCGCCAAGATTCGGACTCAAGCAGAAAAAAACGGTTATGCAATCGACGTGATAGAAGCCATGGTAGATAAATCCAAAATACTTGAGCGCGATGGCAAAACTATTTGTGCTAAGGACGAAATCCTAACGCTGACAGACATCGAAGCAGCAACAAAATACGGCGAGAAACAAATCCCACTACTCTCCTCTGGCACAGTCGAAAATATCGATGCTCTAATCAAAGAACTCGGTTACTCCAACGCCAAACGTATCGACATCAAACCCCTAGGAGCAGAGGAACTCGGATCTTGGATTTCAACGATAAGCCCTCTCCTTTTATTAATCGGAATTGGTGGACTTTATATCGAGTTTAAGACTCCGGGGTTTGGGGTATTCGGAGCAATTGGAATTGCAGCACTCATAGTTTATTTTTTTGGAGGTTATGTATCCGGACTAGCCGGCATCGAATGGGTTGGTATCTTTTTGCTAGGAATCATACTTGTAGCGATTGAAATTTTTATTATTCCCGGAACACTTTTTGTTGGGCTATGTGGTGCTGCATGTATTTTTATTTCAATAATCATGGGCATGACCGATTTATATCCCAATCTACCTTGGTTCCCCATCTCTCCTATAGAAGGAGGGCCCTCCCCAGTGGAAGGGATTGACTTTAGCATGCCAGACTTCAGTAAACCCTTACGTGACATCTCCATTGCAATTTTGCTTTCCATCCCATTGATTTGGACTTTATCAAAATGGCTGCCCCACTCAAAATATCTTGCTCAACTGAGGATCAACTCAGTAAGCGGAGCAGAATCAATTGCAGCTTTATCAGCGAAACTTGAATCAAGACAGAATCAAATAGGCAAAACTACAACTCCGCTAAATCCTGGAGGAAAGGCACTTTTTGGGGATGAATTGTGCAATGTGATTACCCAAGGTGAAATGGTCCAATCCGGAATTTCGGTGAAAGTTATTAGGAATACCGGCAACGACCTTGTCGTTGTAGAAGTCTAACTAATCTAAGCAAACAAAAATGCACGATGGCAACGTGATTTATTTTGCCTACGGATCAAACATGTGCCCTGACCAAATGGCAGACAGGTGTCCTGACTGCGAAGCTATTGGCCCTGCAGTACTGTATAACTGGAGATTCCTAATAAACATTCGAACCTATGCAACCATTGAAGCAAAGCTACAATCCGCCACACACGGAGTGCTATGGACACTAACAAAAAAGCATATAGCCAACCTTGATGAATATGAGGCAGTTGAAGAGGGAATGTACTATAAAAAGAAACTAAAAGTTTTTAGGGAAGGAAGGCCAATCGAAGCATTAGTATATATTGATCCTATTTGCGAAAAAGGCCAACCGGATACAATCTACATGAAAAATATATTGAATAGTGCGAAGTTATTTAATCTTCCTAAAGACTACATTTCACAACTAGAGAAAGAATGGTGAAAAAATTATTTTAAGAAGATTGAACAAATAAAATTACTGATGTTTAAACAAAAAACCTATCGAGTACCCGGTATGACGCTGAGCTTTATTTTTTCGCCTTTCCGCAATACTTCCATCTCTACCGACTTACCAACCTTCACAGCATCTAGCGCATAGGTATAGTCATAAATATTTGTAATTTCTTTTCCTGCAAAATGTACAATTATATCACCAGCCTTGATACCTGCTTTATCCGCAGGGCCTCCTCCTCGAACACCAGACAATAAAACCCCTTTAACATCCTCTGAAGCATAATCAGGAATTGTTCCTAGATACACTCGAATAGCATCACGGCTTCCGCCTTGATCAGATTTTTCAACCTTAACATAATCCGGCCGGACACTTTCCGTGATAAGATCTTGAACCATATTACTAGCAAGTCGGGAGATCCTCTCAATCCCTTCGTAATTCAATGTATCGGGATCATCTCCAGGCCGGTGATATTCCTTATGACTGCCGGTAAACCAAGCAAGCACTGGGATACCTTTGGGATAAAAAGAAGTCGTATCGGTCGGCAAATAAGGATCCTGCTGAAGGGTGAGATCAAAACCAGCGAGCACATTGCGCCGCTCAATTAATTTCTTCCAATTGGAAGACGATCCAACCCCTTGCAAAGTCAACTTATTGTCTCTTAGCCGACCAACCATATCAAAATTAAGATAAGCTATAACCTTCTTTAGATCGACTGTCGGCTTAGCTGCATAACGAGCAGAACCGATTAGCCCTAATTCTTCTCCGGACCAAAAACTGAAAATTACACCACGTTTAAATTGCTCTGGATTTGCCTCACGGCGACTTGCTAAGTAATCAGCTATCTCAAGCAAAGCCGCAACTCCGGAAGCATTATCGTCTGCACCGTTATGTATTAATCCCTCCTCCCCTTTAATTCCAAAACCCCCAGTCTCACCACGACCCAGATGGTCATAGTGTGCTCCAAGCATTACATACTCAGAGTTTTCCTCCGATCCAGTTTTACTTTTTGGAGGTACCATTGCGACAATGTTACTACCTTTCTGTCGAATTCTTTTAATATTTGTCTTTATATTCAGAACAATACCGGGCAGTGACAAACCATGCACTACATGTGGATTCTCCTTGTCTAGAGATGTCTGCAATTCCTTTAGAGACTTACCATAAAACTGCACTAGCGAATTACCAATTTCACCGCTAATTGATATAACTGGGATCCCTGCCCCGGCCATGCTCATATCAAAATTGAGGTTAGCTAATTTACCGGCGTTAGGGGAGTTCGGACCAGTAACAACAAGTAATGCCTTAGCGCCATTGTTCCGCGCAATTAAAGCCTTATATCTTAAACCTGCATAACGATTCAGTTCCTGGCGACGATCCACTGAAATTTCTTCCGGCACGTAACGAAGTACCATCACAATTTTATCCTTCACCTGTAAATCACCATAAGAATTATATCCGACTCCAAGTTTCCCAGGTTTTGTGAGGCCATAACCAGCAAATATTACCTCGCCTTCAATCTGACCATTGGCAGAAAACGCAAGTGGGCGAAAATCCTTGTCTAATTCAAAAGCATGATCTTCACCTGTATGCCCCCGAAGTATCATTTGATTTTTAGGCTTAACCAACTCGACTCCGCCAGTAAATTCAAAATTGTGATTATAACTACCATCATTAGTTCCGAGTGGTTTGAGGCCTGATGAAACTAACTGTTCACGAATATATTCTGCTGCCTTACGAATACCCACACTCCCGGTACGACGTCCTTCTAATTCATCAGAAGCCAAAAACTCAACGTGCTTCTTAATGTCGTCCTGTGAAACAATTGAAGAACTTTTTACATGTTTTATTTTTTGCTTTGAAGCCCGGCCTAATAAGGACAATGCAGCCTCATGATTCCATTTAGCCAAAAACAATTGAGACTGCTTTTGCGAAGTAGCATTTGAAGTCCAACAAAGCTGCAAGCCATTGGGTGAAAACACTGGTAAACCATCAAACCCTGCCCGCTCGGTAACCCGAATTGGTTCACATAGACCACGTGAATCAACCAAATATAGCTCAAAATTTGAGAAGCCAAGCTTATTGCTCGCAAAAATAATATAATCACCAGAGGGATGAAAATATGGAGCCCATGACATTGATTTAAAACTGGTTATTTTTCTAACATCGGAGCCATCTAATTTCATAGTATGAATCTCGGCGACCGAACCGGACTTGTTAAAGCGTCGCCAGACAATTCGTTCTCCGTTAGGCGAAAAAAATGGGCCACCATCATAACCTGCAGACCTAGTCAGTCGCTTCTGCTCCGAGCCATCAGCATTCATAATGTATATTTCTCCAAAATAGGAGAGATCAATATTTTTAAGTTTTTCTTCTTCCTCAGTGAGATCATTCACATAAGCACTTCTTGTGGAACTAAATACAATTTTTCGACCATCCGGAGAAAAACCAGCTTCAGCATCATAACCTTTAGCCACTGTCAACCGCCGTAAATTACTACCATCAGTATTAGCAGTGAAGATATCCATTGTCTCATCGTAATCCCAAGAGTAACGGCGCTCCTTCCCAGTAGCCCGAAAGTCGATTTCGGCCTGTTGCTTGGCCTTAGCTTTTAAGTCATGATGTGTTGATGCAAATAGCACACTTTGACTATTTGGATGGAAAAAAGCACAGGTTGTCTTGCCATACCCGGGCGAAACGCGAACTGTTCGACCAGTTTTAAAATCAATTGTATAAATCTGGTAGAATGGATTCCCTGTTTCTCGTTCACTTTGAAAAATTAACTTTGATCCATCAGAGCTATAATATCCTTCTCCACTTCGTCGGCCTTCAAATGTTAACTGCCTAACACGAGAAAGAAGAATATCCTGATTATTTGCTAAGATTTCTTTTATGCAACCAGCAAACAATATGATAGCCAAATGAGATCTAACTCCAATAGAGAATAGGCCTAACATTTCGCAGCACGTTTTAAATTAAATTGAGTTTTTTTCAACCCGGGTGTTTTCACGATTAGATTGTTTTTAAGTTACAAAATGGCATCATTTTCCTAGTTAAGCACAGATGATACGCATTGAAACAGTTGATTCACCTAAACAGTTTCGCGAATTCGTTCGATTTCCATTAAGTATTTACGCTAATAATTCCCCTTGGGTCCCTCCAATGTGGAGTGATGAAATAAAACGACTAGATCCTAATCAGGGACCATTTTTTGACCACTCCGATGCCCAACTTTTCCTCGCTCGTGACACTAATGGCAATCTACTGGGACGCATTGCAGCGATAAAATTTAATGGCCATCTGGAAATTTACAAAGACAGATTGGGTTTCTTTGGATTTTTCGAATGTATTAATAATCAAGACGTAGCAGATCGACTTCTCAAAACAGCAAAAAAGTGGCTCGCCGAAAACGGTTTAATTAAAATGAGAGGTCCAACCAGCTTCACTATCAACGAACAAATTGGCCTATTAATTGAAAATTTTGATGAATCTCCAACCTTACTAACCACGTGGAACCCTCCATACTATCAAAAACTTTTAGAGACAGCCGGCCTGATCAAAGCAGAAGACCTACTGGCGCGTGAAGTTGTACTGTCAGATGTTAGCGAACAATATCTAAACCGAATCACTAGAATTGGTTCGCGTAACAATAAAATAACCATCAGAAATGCAGAACTTGATAACATAGAAAATGAAATCGATATACTCGTCAAAGTATATGGCGAAGCATGGAATCAAAACTGGGGGGCAGTTCCAATAAGTCGCAATGAATTCTCAAAGCTTGTGCTTGAACTTAAACCCTTTCTACTACCAGAGTGTACTTTAATTGCTGAATACGATGGTATCCCGGTTGGGGTATATGTCGCTATACCTGATATCAATGTAGCAATCAAAGCATGCAATGGAAAACTTGGCCCACTTGGTTTAATTCGTTTCATGATGGCAAGGCGACGAATAAATGTCATTAGAGGGGTTGTGGCCGGCGTATTGGAGCCATATCGAAGGAAAGGGATTGAGTCAGCGCTCAACTCAAAATTGTTGAACACGCTTATAGGAAGCCAATATAAACGTATTGAGTTCTCTTGGATGCTAGAATCAAACTATCGAGTGCACCGCGTACTCGATAGCATCGGAGCTCAGACCACCAAACGTTGGCGGGTTTATGAAATAGATCTGTAACGAATCTTATCTAGCGCTTTGCCCTAATACTAAATAAATGATTCTGATTGCGAAGTATTAGGCGATCTGCAGCAAGGGCAGGATTGGCCATACTCATGCCTCCTGTATAATTAACCCTCACAAGTTTATATTCCTTACCAGCCAAAAACACGTATGTTTCTCCAGCTTCACTCAATGCAAACACATGCCCTCGATATGCCCATGGTGATGCAGTAAATCCAATCGACTTGTCCGGATTAATACGCTCTTTATCGAAATGTACCCTGCCCGTTCTAGCATCGCGACAAGCTAAAAAACCGAAGTCGAATAGAGTATAAAATTCATCTCCATAAACCAAAGGTGATGGGTTGTAAGGCGCGGCTCTTTTGTCATACCAAGCAATAAAATTGTTTTTTGTTTCACCAGACTTAAGGGAAATATCATTTTTCGCACCAGGCTTAATAGCATACACATGTTTTTCCCGATCCCCTACATAACCGGAGGCAATGTATAACAATCCATGAGCCTCAAATGGAGTTGGAATTACAATCGAAGTACGAGACTTCCACTTCAAACTCCAACGCTCATTCCCTGAAAGGTCATAGGAACGTGTTCGATTACGGCCA
The DNA here is from genome assembly GCA_002684915.1 of Verrucomicrobiales bacterium. GTDB lineage: Bacteria > Verrucomicrobiota > Verrucomicrobiia > Limisphaerales > UBA1096 > UBA1096. The sequence continues at coordinate 15,853 of NYWG01000071.1, read as the reverse complement.
GTTAAAATCAATTCACTAATACCGTCATGTTTCCAAACAAATGGTGTTGACCAATTACTTGGCTCTTCACGTTTTGTCTTCCATAGCTGTTTGCCGTTATTTTTATTAAAAGCTGCCAACCAACTATCTTCCATATTATCATTAACTATAATTAGCTGATCTCCTTCAAGTATCGGAGAAGCTCCAGTCCCCCAACCATTCCGCATCTCATAAGGCTTAAACATTTTTCGCCATAACTCTTTGCCCTCTTTATCAAGGCAGTAAAGACCATGGCTTCCAAAGTACGCATAAACCCGTTCACCATCTGTAACTGGAGTCTCGGCAGCATAACTATTCTTAATATGAATCGGGGTCACTGGCTGAGTTGATAGCACCTCCCTTTGCCAAAGATAATTTCCACTTTCGATATCAAGACAGAGTACTAGAAAATGATGTATGTGCTTGATTGGTTCCTTCCTGTCTCCACCAAAGTACAATCCGGGCTTTCGTGGCTCTATCTCACCTTCGCTAACAGCAGAGGTCAAATAAATGCGCCCGCTATGTACAACTGGGCTAGACCAACCAATCCCAGGTACAGCCACTTTCCACTCAATATTCTTTTTCTTCTTTGCGTCCCATTCAAGCGGTAAATTAGAATTATCCGAAGCACCTCGGGCAGAAACNCCTCGAAACATAGGCCAATTATCTGATGCCATCGCTTGAGTAGAAACNAAGACNAAAATATTAAATAAAATTGTAAAAAGCCTTTTGTATTGGGNAAAGCCGGACATGTCACAGNTAGCATTTTACGNCACCTAATATCGGTCAAGAAAATTGACCATGAGNATAANGCAAGATTANCTNTCTTTTNTATAANAAACTATGAATGAATTTATACTTATACTGGTTACCGCACCCAACATTAAATTAGCTAGAAGACTCGTTAATGCAGCACTCAAACCCAAACTCGCTGCCTGCGCTAATATCATCCCTTCAATAGAGTCTCACTATTGGTGGAAAGAAAAACTCGAAAATGAAAGAGAAGTTTTAATTTTATTTAAGACAATTGAAGAAAACATCCCAGAACTCGAACAAACAATTTGCAACCTACACCCGTATGATACCCCAGAATTCATTGCCATCCCAATTGCTTCTGGAAGCCAAAAATATCTGAATTGGATATCAGAAAACACGAATTAACTTTAACGTTAATCTTCTTTAATTTGACCATCGAAATCATTGTTTTCAGTTATATTTCTCTCAATTGGGGCACTACCAACATTAGTGCTCTGCGCAAGAATAAATGCTTTAACATCCTGCTCGGTCACAAAATATTTCTTACCTATTTTCCGTGCTCGAATTTTTCCCGCTTGAATATAACGGGTCACTGTTCGGTACTTCATATCTAGCATTGTAGCTACTTCATTTGCATCAAAAGCCTTAAAATCATCTACATGAATCATATTATTACTCCATTTAAAGAACATATTAAATACTAATAAGTCAATATAATACATTAAAATTCATTGTAATTCTTTTTATTATCACTATATATTATATATCTATATATAAGTTTGTTTCTTGAGGCTTTTTGCACTTTTGATAGAGTCCGCCACCTTTTTTAGGTTGGGCCATGGAGAAAGAGATTAATAGACGGCGTACTTTTGCAATTATTTCGCATCCGGACGCCGGTAAAACAACACTAACTGAAAAAATGCTAATGTACGGAGGTGCAATTCAGTTAGCTGGCTCTGTGCGATCACGAAAAACGCAGCGTGCTACTACTTCGGACTGGATGGAGCTTGAGCGCAAACGAGGGATCTCAGTCAGTTCAACTGTATTACAATTCGATTATCGAGGTTACCAAATCAACCTGCTCGACACCCCAGGTCATAAGGACTTTTCAGAAGACACTTATCGAGTACTAACCGCTGTAGATGCCGTCGTAATGGTTCTTGACGCCGCAAAGGGCATTGAAGCACAGACAAAAAAGTTATTTGAAGTCTGCCGTCAGCGAGGCGTGCCAATTTTTACATTTATCAATAAATGCGACAGGCCTAGCAAAGGTGCAATCGAGTTATTGGATGAGGTAGAGAGTGTGCTCAACTTAAAACCTTTCCCAGTAAATTGGCCAATCGGTGACGGCCAAGATTTTAAGGGTGTATATGATCGGCTATCAAAAAAAGTACACCTGTTTGAAAGAACCACAGGCGGAGCCTATATGGCACCAGTGGAAGTCGGTGATATATCCGATGACTTTGTGAAAGATCGAGTGCCAGACACAATCTTATCAAAAGTAACGGAAGAATTAGAAATGCTAGAAATGGCTGGTGCAGAATTTGACAGTAATGAAATTTTGGCTGGCCGCACAACTCCCGTTTTCTTTGGTAGCGCTATGAACAACTTTGGAGTCGAATTGATTCTACAGGGGTTTCTTGAGCACGCCCCACCTCCATCCGGACGCGAGTTCAACGGCAATTTGATCGCTCCTGATAGTGAAGTTTTTTCCGGATTTATTTTTAAGATTCAGGCTAATATGGACCCCAAACACCGAGATCGTATTGCATATATTCGAATTTGTTCTGGTAAATTCGAGCGCGACATGACGGTGTTTCATTCCCGAACTAAAAAGAAAGTTCGCTTAGCTAGCTCTCACCGATTATTTGGAAAAGAAAGAGAAACAGTAAATGAGGCCTATGCCGGCGACATTATCGGTTTAGTAGGACACTCTGATTTCGGAATTGGAGATACACTAACATCACAAAAGGACCTAGAGTTTCAGGAGATCCCCAGATTCAATCCGGAGAGCTTTTCATACCTACACAACACTGATACCGGGAAATTCAAACAATTCCGGCAAGGTCTAGATCAATTGCTTCAAGAAGGTGCTATCCAGTGCTTATACTTAAAGGGCAGTGCAGTAGCTGTTCCAGTACTTGCAGCTGTTGGTCCGTTACAATTTGACGTAGTACAATTTCGGCTTGAAAGTGAATATAATGCATCGACACGATTGGAGCCGGCCCCCTGGCAAGTAATACGATGGCTTCCTGAAACGTTTAGCGAAGAGCAAATGGATAAACTTTCACCGCCGACCGGATCTCGATTTGGTTGGGATTCAGATAAAAATCCAGTACTACTTTTTCAAAGTGACTGGGCAGCAAGCTACTTCGAACAAAACAGCTCTGACTTGACGTTATCAATGGTTCCCCCTAATCAAAAGGAACTCTAATAAAACGTTTAATCACAAGCGATTGGAATTAGGCCAATGCCTCAAAATACTAACATCACTCTCCTTGATGCTGCCGATATCAAAGTTAAATTCAACGATAATGAAGTCCTAAAAGAGGCTTCATTGACAATCCGAATCGGCGATCACCTAGGCATGGTAGGTCGTAACGGTTCCGGTAAATCAACATTTCTAAAAATCCTCACTGAAGTAATCCAGCCGGATGCTGGCAACATATCACGACGTCATGATTTGGTAATTGGGTATTTGTCACAAAATCTTGTGATGGCAGAAGATGCAACAGTCGAAAGCATAATCAGAGAAGGAGCAAAACATATAATTAATTTGCTCGCGAAATACGAAAGTTTACCCCCAGATTCAAATATACAATCTGAATTAGAACAGCAGATTACCGCTAATGATGCCTGGAATATTGATACACGTATCAAGGCAGCAATGATGCATCTAAACGCACCCGATTCAGAACGTATAATCAAAACACTTTCCGGCGGAGAAAAACGACGTGTCGCACTTTGCCGAGCTATTATTTCTAATCCTGATCTCTTAATACTGGACGAACCCACAAATCATCTTGATACCGAATCAATTGAATGGATGGCAAATTATTTAAAAAAGTTTCGGGGCGCATTTTTAGTTTCTACCCACGACCGCTATTTTCTCGATGAAATTTGCAATAATATCGTTGAGTTGCAAAGCGGCCGTTTCTATTTACACAAAGGGAACTACTCAAATTACCTAGAATCTAACTTAGCACGACTGGATAGTGAACAAGCACTTGATTTAAAGCGAAAAAAGTTTTTACGAAGAGAACTAGACTGGATTAGACGCGGACCAAAAGCACGAACTACAAAAGCCAAATTTCGGGTTGATAAGTTTCATAGTATAAAAAACACACAGAGGGCAGATACAGAACTTTCAATGGAAATGATTATCCCTCCTCCAGGTCAATTAGCCAATCGAGTTTTAGATTTAATTAATATTGATTTAGAATTGGGGGGCAAATCTCTTATCGAAAAATTTCATTTTAAATTTGAAGCTGGAATGCGAATAGGCATTTGTGGTCGAAATGGCCTAGGTAAAACAAGCCTTCTAAAAATTGCACTGGGACAATTACAACCAACCGGGGGCAACCGAAAAATGGGCGTACTGACAGAGTTTAATTATGTAGATCAAGAGCGAATACAGTTAGATCCAGAAAAAACTCTACTTGAAGAAGTAGCCGAAGGGGCTGATTCTATTAATTTTGGTAATGGGCAACTCGCGATTAGAGCATATTTACAACGTTTTGGATTCAATCCAAAGCGTATTAACATGAAGGTTAAGAGCTTGTCTGGTGGGGAGAAAAGTCGATTACTTCTAGCGCGCATTCTAAAACACGGTGGGAATTTCTTAATCTTAGACGAACCAACAAACGATCTTGATTTACCCACATTGCGGTTACTTGAAGAGGCTCTCTTGGCATTCTCTGGATGTGTACTTGTCGTAAGTCATGACCGTTATTTTTTAAATAGAGTATGCACTGGTATTATTGCTTTTGAAGGTGACGGTCAAGTGGTCTACAACGAAGGAGATTATGAGTATTACCGAGATAAATTAGCCGAACGCAAGGCTCTTTCAATAAACCGTAATACACATCCAAAAATAAAGCCTGAAAAGAATAAGACTAATAACATCAAACAAAACAAGCTAACATGGAAAGAAAAAAAAGAGCTTGAAGGCATAGAAGATGCTATTCTTAAAACTGAAAAAGAAGTTGTAGAAATCGAAGCAATATTCGCCGATCCAGAATTCCACTCAAAACACGGAGAAAAAACTAGTGATCTCACTAAGAATTTAGAAGAAGCAAAAGAAAGAACAATTGCTCTATATGGCAGGTGGGAGGAACTGGAAAACTTAAGACTAGCTTCCGAATAAAATAATCTAGCTATTCACTGGAGGACTCGCTTAAAGCATTCAGCTTGGATGCTGAATTTTTTGATAGTAATGCTTTCATTTCCTTCCCCGCACGAAACTTAACTACCGATCTCTCTGGAATCTGAATATCAACCTCAGGATTTTTAGGATTTCTCCCAACTCTTTCTTTTCGGGTTTCTATTTTAAATACACCAAAGTTCCTGAGTTCTACAGTTTGCCCTTTGGATAAGGAATCACGAATGGCATCAAGTGTCTCAGTAATTAACTCTGTAACTTCAGCTTGATGTAACTTTATTTTAGGCTTAATAGCCAAGCGTACTCTTGTTGCTAAATCGCGTTTAGTCACAGTACTCTTGTCATATGATGATAAACTCATAAACCGGTAGATTGCCTTAACAAAGGACCGTTACGCTAATTTCATGCTTAGTCAAACCAGTTTTTGCGCACTTATTAATTATAAAATAACTAAAATAAAATACATCTTTTTAACTCAATCACTAGAAATCTTAAGTAAGAATCGGCTCAATCACTTGTGCATCACCCTCAACACCAGTTAATCGCGCATCCAGCCCTTGAAAGCGGTGCGTAAACGATTGAGAGTCTATGCCTAATAAATGCAACATAGTTGCATGTAAATCTCGAATGTGAGTTCGATTAACAGCTGCATGATAACCCAATTCGTCAGTTTCTCCATACGTAACACCACCTTTAACTCCACCACCTGCCATCCAAATCGAAAATGCTCGCATGTGATGATCACGACCCGCAGTAGCACCTTTACCTTGAAACATAGGAGTACGACCAAATTCACCGCCCCATACAACTAACGTGTCATCAAGTAAACCTCTTTCCTTTAGATCCTTCACCAGAGCTGCACTAGGGTGATCACATAAGCCGGAACAAATTTTCATGTAATGGTCAAGATCTCCATGATGATCCCATCCCCTATGGTAAAGATGAATGAAACGTGTGCCTCGCTCAGCAAGACGACGAGCGAGCAGGCAGTTCGAAGCAAACGAACCATCCATGTTCTTGACCCCATACCGGTCAAGGACATGTTGCGGCTCACCAGCAAAATCCATTAGCTCTGGAACACTTGCCTGCATACGAAACGCCAATTCATATTGGGCTATTCGTGATTCAATTTCAGGATTGTTAACTTGATGATTACGAATGCGATTCAACTTGCCGACCGTGTCAACAAATCTACTTTGCTGTTGTCTATTAATACCTGGCGAAGAGCGCACATAATGCACCGGATCACCCTGTGAATAAAATTGAACCCCTTGGAATTTACTCGGTAAAAATCCAGAGCCCCATTGCCTTGATGAAATAGGCTGTGGATTACGCCCTCCTTGACTCGTTAGCACTACAAATCCAGGTAAATCATCATTCATAGAACCGAGCCCGTATGTCACCCATGACCCCATGCTAGGCCGCCCAGAGATTGATGTTCCGGTATTCATCACTGTATGAGCAGGGTCGTGATTAATTTGATCAGTATGCATCGACCTAACAATGGCAATATCATCAGCGATGCCACCTATTCCAGGTAGGATATCAGATATTTCCTGTCCCGATTGGCCGTGGCGGCGAAACTTGAAAATAGGCCCTAGGCACTTGAGCTGTTGATTTTGCAACTGCGCTATCGGTTGACCTTTAGTAAAAGATTCTGGCATTGGTTGACCGTTGAGTTTTGCCAAGTGCGGTTTATAATCAAAAGTTTCCAAATGCGAAGGCCCCCCAGCCATACAAAGAAAAATTACACGTTTTGCCTTTGGCGCATAATTCGGCAAACTATTCAAATCTTCCGATGCTGTAGCCGGATGAAGCCAGGCTGGCTTGGCTAAACTGGCGAGCGCAGCAGCGCCCAAACTGAAAGTAGAAGAACTAAGAAAAGAACGACGGTTAACAAGTGTTGAAAGTGATTCTTGCAAAATAGGTGTTTCAGTTACGAGTGATTACTTCACTAAGATTAAGTATAGCGAGAGCGACATTTGTCCAGCCGGCAGCATCGGACATCAAAATATTCTCTGGCAACTTTGAAATTCCAACATTTAGCAATTCAGCTGCAGCTTTCTTGTCATTTTTGTAGTGTTTAATTGCATTCTTCGCAAACTCTAACATAACGGACAATTCTTCCTTTTCAGGCGATCTACTTAAAGCGGTCTTCCAAGCCCAAATCAAACGTTCACGTTTTGTTCCTCCTCCTTCATAAAGAATGCGCACTGCAAAACCTTTGGCCGCCTCCACATATGAAGGATCGTTCATCAATGTCAAAGCAGCAATCGGAGTATTACTAACTGTTCGCATTGCAGTACACTCTTCTCGTGTTGGCGCATCAAAAGCACGTAACATGGGGTGTAAAAACTGCCTTTGCCAGTGAATGTAAACACCTCTGCGATACTGGTCGTTATTATTATCAGCCTGATATGTACGCTTTGGAAAATTAAGTGGGGCATAGTAACCAACCGGCTGATAAGGACGAACAACAGCCCCACCCATCTTACTGTTGATTAAACCACCAATAACAAGAGCATTGTCACGAATAGTCTCCGCAGGAAAACGAAAACGACCTTGTCTAGCAAGAAGTCGATTGGCTGGATCTCTCTCGATAGCATCCGTATTTGCATAGGAAGATTGGCGGTAAATACGTGAAGTCACAATTTGGCGAACTATGTATTTAACATCCCATCCGCTTTCTATAAATTCAACAGAAAGCCAGTCGAGTAGGGCAGGATAATCGGGCCACTCTCCTTGAGAACCGTTATCGTCAAGAGATCTATAGAGTCCATTACCGAAAAATAAATACCATAGACGATTAACAAAGACACGAGCCGTGAGAGGGTTTCTAGAATTAGTCAACCAACTCGCCAATTCCAGCCGAGTAGCACGTCCATTATTTTTTATTGGCAGCAAAAACCGAGGAGTTGTAGGCATTACAATTTCACCAGAATCATCCATCCAATCACCTCTTAAAAGCACTCGTATATCTCTCGGCTTCACATGTTCCGTAACCATAGTTCGAGTAATCTTTCCAGTAACATCTAGTGGGGAAACTACCTTCATTTCTGGCTCGCGGGTAGTTGGCAATGTATTGCTACCTCGAAAAGTTTGACTATCATCTACATCGGCAAAAAAAGCAGCCATACCGTAAAAATCTCGCTGGGTAAAAGGATCATACTTATGATCGTGGCATTCACTACATCCCATTGTTGCACCAAGCCATACATTGGAAACGTTACGCACTCGGTCAGCAGAATATTTTGCTAGATACTCCTTCTTCTGAACTCCCCCTTCATGCGATGTTTGCAAGAGTCTATTATAGCCACTAGCAATCTTATCATTTATAGTAGATTCTGGGAGAAGATCCCCCGCTATCTGAGCAGCGGTAAACCGATCGAATGGCATGTTATCATTAAAAGCCTTAATAACCCAATCACGGTAAGGTGTAATTGAATGGTCTTGATCTCCATGATAGCCAACCGTGTCGGCATAACGCACAAGGTCAAGCCAGTAACTAGCAAGCCGTTCCCCGAACTGCGGCGAAGCGAGCAATTCGTCGACAATCGTCGAGTAGCTTTCCGGGGAATCGGTTAATCGAGTAGCCAAACGTTGTGATGGAGGCAATCCAGTGAGATCAATATGAAGCCTACGAGCCAACGTGCCAGCGTCAGCCTCGGGTGAAATAAAAATATTTTCCCTTTCTAGTCGGGCCAGGACAAAACGGTCAATCACTCCATTTGACCAAGAAAATTTCTTACTCGCAGGGACAGTCGGTCTCTTAAGCTGCGCATAAGCCCAATGCTTCTCATACTTCGCACCTTGGGAGATCCAATCGTGCAAAAGCTGCTTTTCAGTGGCAGTCAGTTGCTTGCCAGATTTAGGGGGCGGCATCAATTCATTCGATTTGGAAGTATGAATTCGTTTGATAAGTTCGCTCTGCTCTGGCTCACCAGGAACAATCGCAGCATAACCTCCAAGGTCAACCAACCCACCTTGTAGAATGTCAAACCTAAGATCTGCCTTGCGATGATTAGCGTCCGGACCATGACAAGAAAAACATTTATCGGAAAGAATTGGACGAATATCTCGATTAAATTCGATAGTTTTTAATATGCCAGCAGTAAAGCAATTGCCTCTTACGAAGAACAATCCAGCCACTACAATACATATACATAAACTGCGCAACATGCTTACAAACAGAATTTGCCAGAAAATAGGCAGGCTGTCATCACTACTATTGACTCTTTGACTTCCGCACTCCTCCTCGTCAAACTTCTCCTCATCTAATACTCATGCCTAAGAATTTAACCTCTGAACAAATTGCTGAGTTTCAAGAAAATGGCTACTTAATTGTCTCAGGCCTTTTCGACGCAGAGGAAGCTAAGATTCTTCAAGCCGCCGCAAAAGCGGATAAGGCATTTTCAAAACACGCATACGACCTAGAAGACGGAGAAGGAAAAAAAGCCCAACTCGTACTATGGAACAAAGCAGGTGAAGACCTTTGGGGAGCAATTGCTCGTAGTGAGCGCATTGTCCACGCCATGGAAGCATTGTTAGGAGATGAAGTTTATCATTATCATAGCAAAATGAGTATTAAGCGCCCACGCACTGGTGGAGCGTGGAGTTGGCATCAGGATTATGGGTATTGGTATCAGAATGGCTGCCTCTTTCCTGATATGGCATCTGCTTTTATAGCTGTAGATCCCAACACAAAAGCCAATGGCTGTCTTCAAGTACTCAGTGGATCTCATAAAATGGGTCGGATTGAACACGGCCGCTTCGGTGATCAGACCGGAGCTGACCCCGAACGTGTCGATGCCGCAAAAAAAAAATTGAAGCTGATCTATGTAGAGATTGAACCAGGAGACACACTGTTTTTTCATAGTAACACTCTCCACCGATCTGATCAAAACACATCAGAGACTCCACGAAATTCCCTTATCTGCTGCTATAACACAAAACATAACAATCCCTATAAAAAATCACATCACCCATTCTATGAACCAATAGAGAAAATGCCGGATAATGCTATCAAAGACATGGGTGCAAAATTATTTGAAAACGACACTGAATTTTGGGACCCGGTCGAAGATGATACTGTTGGAACTAAGCAGGAATAATTAATAATATTTTTTTAAAGATGGATTTAAACATTCACTCTCCTTTACCTAATCGAAAGGACTGGCGCATCGGCTGCATCGGCAGCGGGTTTATTATGAACGACTGCCACTTGGTGGCATACGACAAAGCCGGCTTCAACCCGGTGGCAATTGCTTCGCGCACACAAGCCAACGCCTCCAAATGCGCCGAACAACACAAAATTAAGACCGTACACGGCTCAATAGAGCTGCTGCTTAATGACAAATCGATAGAAGTACTTGATTTAGCTGTTCCACCAGACAACCAACTCAATATTATCAAGGCCGCTTGCGAGAAAGGAACCGTTAAAGGTATTCTCGCTCAAAAGCCACTAGGATCAAATTACGCTGAAGCAACTGAAGCAGTCGATGCCTGCGAAAAAGCCGGAATTACGCTCGCAGTAAATCAAAACATGCGCTTCGACCAATCCGTACGCGCTGGAAAAACCCTGCTAACCAACGGCTCAATCGGAGAACCAGTATTAGCCACTATCGATATGAGAGGTATTCCCCATTGGATGCCATGGCAGGAACGACAAGGATGGGTCACCCTAAGAATCATGTCCATTCATCACATTGATACCTTCCGATATTGGTTCGGCGACCCTGAACGAATTTACTGCTCATTGAGAACTGATCCTAGGACCCAGTTCTCTCATAAAGACGGGATTGCAACATACATTATGGAATACTCTAGTGGCCTTCGTGCAATTGCCATCGATGATACTTGGACTGGACCCGCTCGAGAAGGAGCTCCCGCTGATATCGGCATACAATGGCGAATTGAAGGGCTAGACGGATTAGCAAAAGGGGATATTGGCTGGTGTCAGGATCCTTACACGACACCTTCCACCATATCGTATGCCACAAAAGGGGATAACGAATTTAAGATTCCAACATGGTCTGAGAGTTGGTTTCCAGATGCCTTCATTGGGACGATGGCTCAATTATTAATCGCTCTAGAGTCCGGCGAAGAGCCTGCTATTGGAGGACGTGACAACCTTAAGACTATGGCGCTTGTTGAAGCCGCATACCTGAGCTCAGAAGAACACCGTGCTGTAGAGCTCAATGAAATTCATAAATAAAATAAAAGTAGTAGTATTAACTACTTTAATCGCTCTTTTTTTTACTGGCTGCAATACTACTAACAAAATAGCCAAAAAAAAATTAAAAGCCATTACGTCCTTAAAACCCAAAGAAATAGTCATCTTACTAGGAGCGAGAATCTGGGACGGTGTAAGTGAAAGACAAATAGAAAACTATCGACGTGTATTTGGTTTTGGAGATACTGACAAAGATGGCAGACATTCAAAAAAAGAATATATTGAGAATGGACGCTATATGACGCCTCAAGCACGTCAGGGAATTTTCAAAGCTTCCGATGCAAATAACGACGGGTTTGTCACTCAATCTGAGTATGTTGAAAATCGAATTATAACCGACGAGGCTAAAAGAATTTTCAATGAAATGGATGCTGATCAAAATGGAAAATTAACCGATTTCGAATTTTTTAAAGCTGGAAAAATTAAAGAACAAAACTTAGCTGAGGAAATTTTTTTGGTACTGGACTCAAATGGCAACAAAGAACTCATTATCCCAGAATATCTAAGAGTCTGGGGCAAGTGGGCAAGAAATATCAGCCCTTAGGTTTGCGCTGTAAAATGACAATATTACCTTCTGAAGTGTCCCAAGGTATTTGTTTTTTATCGATAACAAGTGTTCGAGGCATTAGTTCGATCTCGTGCCCAAGAAGATTCATAGTCACCACACCCGGCAAAAACATCAGATCCTGATATATACACTCACCAAAAGGAACGCTAAAGGCCCTTTGCTTTAACTCCTGACTACTTTCCGGTGTTTTATCCATTGACTGTGCATTTAGTATAGGATCATCAAAACGAACTTTCCCGCTTGTAAGGCCATTCGTATTCACATTCTCAAAAATAATCTTGAAGCTATTAATCCCTAGTGCCATTTGGTCAATAGTCATTGTCGGTTTAGATGCACTTGCATCAAACGTTACAATCCAAGGCCCCTTCCTATCACGAATGTGCTCTAATCCATAAAACCCACAGATATACAAAACTAACGTTAACACAAAAAGCTTAAGCAATCCCCTCCAAGGAATATTAGAATTACCAATTTCCATCGAAGGCAGAACGTTTATCTTAGTTAGGCACTTGTCAAGCATGACGCAGTTCAAACTTGAAAGTTAGGTCTCAAAAAGAGCACTATCTTCTTAACAAGCTTTATTCGCTTTAAAGCAAAATGAAATTTACAGTTGCCACATTTTATCTTTTTGCCGATCTCCCCGACTACGAAAAAAAACAGCCTATTATTAAGGAGTTCTGCGAAAAAAAATCGGTTTTCGGCACTATTATACTAGCTCCTGAAGGTATAAATGGAACCATATCGGGAGAAAGAAAAAACATTGAGGACACACTCGACTTTTTTCGAAAAGACGAACGGTTGACACATCTTCCTACACGTCTGTCATACACCGATCGTAAGACATTCCATCGCATGCGTGTAATTCTCAGACCGGAAATCGTCACACTCGGAGATCCCTCCGTTAACCCAAATGAAGCAGTCGGACAATACGTAGAGCCCGAAGATTGGAATGCGTTGATTGAAGACCCTGAAGTAACGCTGATTGATACTCGAAACGACTATGAGTGTGAGGTGGGAACTTTCAAAGGTGCAATCGATCCAGAAACTGAAACTTTTGGTGAATGGCCCGACTATGTAACAAAAAATCTCAACCCAGAGAAAAACCCAAAAATTGCGATGTTCTGCACAGGCGGCATTCGCTGTGAAAAAGCTTCAGCTCACCTACTCAAAAATGGATTCAAGGATGTATTTCATTTACGAGGAGGTATATTGAATTACCTCGAGAAAATACCGGAAGCTAAAAGCAATTGGCAGGGAGACTGTTTCGTGTTTGACCACCGAGTAGCTGTTAAGCACGGACTAGAGCAAGGTGATTACGAAATATGCTTTGGCTGTCGTTGGCCAATATCTAAGAGCGACCTTGACTCTCCCAAATATGAACCCGGTATTAGTTGCCCAAAATGTGCAGACGATCTAACTGAAGATCGAAGAGAACGTCTACAAGAGCGACACAAGCAAGTCATACTTGCTGGAAAACGGAATAGCTCCCACATCGGCAAACAGCCTGAAAAAAAAATCAAATCCGAAGAATCAAAGGAGGCCGATGACTGAAACAGATCCTCAAGTCTTCAAATGGACTTGGTGCCTATTACCTATAATCGCTGCAATCATCGGCTGGGGAACCAACTACCTAGCTGTAAGGATGCTATTCCATCCTAGACAAGAAAGGCGCATCCTTGGGCTAAAATTTCAAGGAGTATTCCCCAAACGCCAAAAAGTGTTAGCAGAGAAACTAGGAGCACTAGTCGCCCGCGAGTTATTCTCAATGCAGGATGTTAAAAAACACCTTCAAGGTGATGAATTCATTTCACATGTTAAGGCTACTATTGAAACTAAGGTTGACGAATTCCTAGAGGAAAAACTCGCAGAAGCAATTCCGATGGCAACAATGTTTCTTGGATCTGGAATGATTGACAAAGTGAAGCAATCATTGGTCGAAAACCTTGCTAAAGCTATACCGGAACTAGGCGGAACGTTTGTCACACACCTCGAAAAAAATATGGATGTCGAAACTATAGTTCGTGAAAAGGTAGAAAATTTTTCAAGTGATAAGTTGGAAGAAATGCTACTAAGTATTTTGAAGCGCGAATTCCGCTTTATCGAATACGTCGGAGCAGCTCTTGGTTTTGCAATAGGATTAACTCAGCTCGGAGTTCTATGGCTATTATAAACAGAATAGATTACTACGGCATAGTAATCATACTTTCACTAGGACTGATTATTGCCACGTTTATAGGAGGAAGATCACTTGAGAGAATGCGATCAGCGGACAACGGCATTAACGTAAAAGGCGTAGCAGAAAAACGTATTACTTCCGACCTAGCTTCGTGGCGAGGGCAAATCACTCTTATGGATAAAAACCTAGCCAACGGCTACGACACGGTTCAAAAGCAATATAAAACCACCGTTGACTATCTGAAGAGTAAAGGAATATCAGAGGAAAACATTGAAGAAGGCACTATCAGTACCAGTACAAAATATTTAAGGAATGAAAAAGGGCATGTCACTACTGAAATCGATACTTTCACGCTAAGCAAAAGCTTTACTGTAGAAACATCCGATGTGAATTTGGCTAAGAAATTAGCCAAGGAGTCTACCGAGCTCATTCGCAAGGGAATAGGTTTCCAGTCTTATGCTCCCAGCTACTTCTTCACCAAACTCGAAGGCCTAAAATTAGATTTACTTGAAAAAGCTGCAGCCAATTCAAAACTCCGAGCAGAGCGATTGGCCAAAAGCGCGGGAAACAAAGTTACAGGTGTAGTCACTGCATCACAGGGAATTTTTCAAATCACTAAACCCAACTCCACAGAAACTTCAAGCTGGGGAATGTACGATACCTCATCAATAGAGAAAAAAGTCCGGGCAGTCGTCACAATAGAATTCCGTACAGAGTAAACAAAATAATAAAGACAAAAAAACCCTGCAAGTGCAGGGTATAAATTCGTTTGTTGGAATTATCTATGCAGCAGCGTTAGCACGAGCGGCCAGACGCGATTTCTTGCGGCTTGCCTTAGAAGCATGAATCACACCGTGCTTGGCTGCTCGGTCGTAAGAAGAATTTACATCCTTAAGAGCAGAAGATGTGTTTTCCTTATTTCCATCCTTAATAGCATCATCAAGACGACGTTCTGCAGTCTTCAGTGAGCTCTTAATCCCACGGTTACGAGTCTGCTTGACCTCGTCACTACGCATCCGTCGCTTGGCTGACTTAATATTAGGCATTTTTCAAAATTCCGCAATGCAGCGAAAAGAGCTGGGGAAGCTACTAAAAATTCTGGTCTTGTCAACAGGTTAAATGAGTAAAATCAGTCGAGTATTCTCTTCAATTGGTTAGCAACCTGAATAAAAGCTTCTGCTGGAATAGAGTCTGGGGCCCCTGCAACAACCGGAACACCGCTATCTCCACCCTTTCGAATCTCGGTAAAAATAGGTATCTCACCTAGAAACGGGACCCCTTGACGAGCCGCTTCGTCCTGCCCCCCTCCGTATCCAAAAATCTCTACCCTTTCACCGCCGGATGCCGTGAAGTAGCTCATATTTTCTACAATTCCAAGAATGGGTACATTGACTTTTTTAAACATCTCAATCCCTTTTCGCACAACGCCAAGTGAAGCTTCCTGCGGTGTAGTTACAACTAAGCCTCCATCAAGCGGCACAGTTTGACATAAGGAAATCTGCGCGTCACCTGTGCCGGGAGGCAGATCGACAACCAAATAATCAAGGTCTCCCCACAGCACCTGCGATATGAATTGCTGAATAGTCCGCATGATCATTGGCCCGCGCCAAATAACTGGCTGATCATCCTGTAATAGAAAACCCATGCTCATCAACTTGATACCATGATTCTCAAGAGGGATTAATTTTTCATCGTCTTCGGTAACAGCCGGACGCCCATTTA
>NYWG01000070.1 GCA_002684915.1 Verrucomicrobiales bacterium | reverse complement strand
TTTTATAATTTTTTTCAGATTCTAACCAATCATATTCGAATGTCATTTGTATCCATGCAAGTGAAGTATAAGCCTCGGCAAGCTTTGGGTTCAACTGGATTGCTTTCTCAGCATTGGATTTAGCCTTCGGCATCACTTCCATACCAGTTTTCAAATAATACGCTGGCAAGAGACTATAAGTGTCCGCTAAACCTGCATATGGATTTGCGTAGCTAGCATCCAAAAAAATTGCTTTTTCAAAATGTTTTATAGCATTTTTAAATCCTTCTTCTGTTCGCTTGTTCCATTCTCTTCGACCTTTTTGATACTCAACGTGCGCTTCAGGATTCTCGGTTGCTTTTTGAGCCAATTGCCGAGCCTCCGCGGCATCCAGTTCCCCCTTCAACTCACTCGCAAGCTTCGTCGCAATCTCATTTTGTAAGTCAAGAAATTCATCCTTTGATTTCATAAATGTGCTACCCCAACCGAGATCCTCGGTGTTGGCATCAATCAACTGGATATTAACCTGTACCTTTTCGCGACTCGTTTGGATCTCACCGGTCACGATTGTACCTGCGTTCAGAGCTTGACCAATCTCTCGAGGAGACTGATCGCTGTCCTTGAATTTAAGGGCCGACTCCTTAGCAATAACCGTTAAGCTTTGTAGCGGCTGTAGTTTACTGGTCAGTGTAGAAACTAAACCGTATCCAAGGTCAGCAGTCTCGCCGGAGGTACCGATCGTCTTGAAAGGCAGAACAACCACACGATTGCTATTGAGCTTAACCAACTTGTCCACAGGCTCAGATTCTCCTACTGTATTACCTTCAGCTTGGCTAAGCGATGTCCCTCTAGTCGATGTTTCGCGGCCGCTCCCACCAAGTAGAAACATTCCAATTGACAAAACTGACACGCAGACAATAGCTAACCCAATCTTAATCCAAAGGGCACTCGCTGACTTAGCCTCAGTTGGCCTAGTACTATGGCTTTGGCCATGAGAGACAAAACCAGGAGCGTTCGCAGCCTCCTCAATCGCCTCATTGCTAACTACCACACCCAGCTTGCCTAAAGAACGAATCATCGCCTGAACTCCTTGACCCTCTTGGTTTAAAAAATAATCAACTCTTTGTATTCCTGCTAACTGGTACTCCATCGACTTTGGTATCCCAGAAGATTCAAGGCATACCGGCAATATTTTCTTTCGACGCTCTGAAGCAAGCGCTAATTCCTTTACTACATTTTCGGATTCCGTGGAGCATGGTGATATTGCCAATATTAGCACTTTACAATTGTCAATAGCCTCAACAATTTCTTGAGTCCACATGGTAGCCCCCTCAATCCCCATTTGGTCAATCCACACAGAAACCCCTGCTTCACGAAGTCTATCTACTAAACCCAAGATCCTCGAACGATCCTCTGAGGCGTAACTTATAAAGACTTCAGCACTCATTTGTAAAACGCAATATACTCATTATAACGGAAAAGGTTTCGAGTGAAATTTTTCGTAGATTTGTTCCGGTGTTTCTCCATTTTTTCTGGTTAATTTCGAGTCCCCTCCTGCAGTTATTAAATCTTTTATAAAATCAGTCACACCAATTGTAGCTGCTAAATGTAAAGGGGTGTTCCCATGTCCACTATCAGTTGCATTAGGATCTGCTCCAGCCTCAAGTAATAATTTTATTGCAGGCTTATTTGCATACCGAACGGCATAATGAAGTGGTGTTTGACCATAACGATCCACGCTTTCAGGTTTTAAACCCGAATCCAAAAGCAACTTAACAGATTTTGAAATATCTTCATCAGGACGAGGCACGAATAAATGATGAGCAGCCATATGTAGTGAATTACGACCATCCGTTCGTTGCGTTGCATTCAATTGTTCTGATGATTTTCCAGCCACATATTTTTTAATATTTTCAAATTCAGAATGAAGACTAAAATAAAGCAATTTCTTTTCTGTTTTAGCTTCATAATAATTTGCTCCTGCTGAAATAATTACTACAAGTAACAAACCTATATATACAGATTTCCTAGTTAAAATATTCTTTATTTCATGAATTTCCCTTTCAATCGAAAGACTATACTTTCTACCCGACAACAATACACCAATCAGGGTAGATCGGCATGTAAAATGGTATAAAACTAAACAAATAAAAACTGACGATATAAGGCATATCCAAAAACAACTTATCGCAGAACTAATATTATCCCTTAAATAGTAAGCAATGCATAATTGAATTGGGAAATGAATCAAATAAATGAAGTAGGAGGAATCAGCGACATAACGAACCAAAGCTGATTGCTTCGATAAGAATTTCTTGAATAATATGATAAAGCAAACAATCCCAACCCATGTAGTATAAGCTCGCAAAATACACATTAAATGCCATTTAAAAGGTGCATTTATAGCACTAAAATTAAACGGGTTCTGAATTATTGGATAATCACCCAAAAGCCCGCTTTCGGATTCCAATTTTGTAAATAAAGACATGTTTTGCATTAATATCTCTGGTGGAGATTTTAAACGCAGTTCATCTATTAAAGGGATTAATATAATTAAACCTATCAGAAAGGGAATGAGATGATATTTCAAATTTAATTGAAATTGATCAAATATCCTTAAATCTAAAAAAAACAGAGTGCCACACAAAAAAAACAATCCATAATATAATAAGACATCTAAGGATGTCCCAATCCCAGGAACATCGGCCCAAGGAGGACTGAACAATAAAATTGGATATGTCAAAAGTGCTAAAATAATAATCCCAAACCTGCTCCTCAAAGCGCTCAATACATTAGGAAGAAAACTAAATTTAATATTAAATTTCATAATGAGAATATTAATTATTAAATAAGTCCCAATAAAATAGATCAGTAAATGTAAAAACCAAAAATGCCAGAACCAATTTCCAACAGGCCGATGTTCATAAAGAATGTAACTTGGGCTAAGCAAAAATTCTATGTATTTGGATAAAACTGATTCTCCAGAATCTTTTATATCAATTGAGAATTGACCTGCAGCCCAAGGTTGAATAATGAGCACACATAAAACAAATGGGACAAATATTCTGATGAATCTGTTTTTTGCATAATTTTCAATACCTCTTTTCTTGAGAACCAGTACCGAAAAGAAACCTGCCACAAGAAAAAATAATTCCATGCGACAAACATGTATAAGCTCACCAACATAGTGTAAAAACATAGACGGCTCATCATGAACTCTCACCGGATCAATAGTCCATTGCATAAAAGGAACAGCAGCATGTAAAACCAAGCCCAAAAACATCGCAAAGGCACGAAGGCTATCCATGTAATGTAAACGATCAATCTGTCTCATGAGTGCTAAAAATCAACGAACTGAATTCTTTGTTTTTTATTAAAAACTTTTTTTTAAATAGAAGAAAAAAATTATATTATATCTTCATACATTAAAAGGATTGTTTGATAAAACAAGGGTCGCGTGACAAATCAGACTTGAAATACTATAATTCTTACGTATGGAGAAAAGTAAACTTACGTTAGGGCACTCCCCGGATCCTGATGATGCTTTCATGTTTTACGGCTTAGCAAAAGGCTTAGTTGATAACGGTGGTTATGAATTCGAGCATATCCTTCAAGATATTCAAACACTAAACGAAAGAGCAAGTCGCGGAGAACTAGACATTTCTGCTATTAGTATTCATGCCTATGCTCAGGTTTGTGACAAATACGCACTGCTACCTAGTGGGGCGAGTATGGGAGATGGTTACGGACCCATGCTTGTCGCACGCGAAAACTTTTCCAAGGAGGAAATAGCGGCGCGTCGTATTGCGATACCCGGCACCATGACAAGTGCATTTTTAGCATTACAACTTTGGCTAGAGCAACCAGCTGAACGTATTCAATACACAGTTGTGCCATTTGATAAAATTTTTGACACTGTTAATAGAGGTGAAGCAGATGTGGGGCTTATTATTCACGAGGGGCAATTAACTTTTGAAAACGAAGGGCTAGTATGCTGTGAAGATCTTGGGGTTTGGTGGGGCCGTGAAAATGATGGTCTGCCTCTGCCTTTAGGAGGAAACGTTATTCATAAACGCATCGCATCTGATGAACGTAAAGTAGTCTCTGATATTCTCGAACATAGTATCCGATTCAGTTTAGATAATCGCAGTGAAGCTGTAGAACACTCACTGCAATACGCAAGGGATATGGGCATAGATCTCGCAGATAAATTCGTTGGAATGTATGTAAACGACTGGACCCTCGACTATGGGGATGCCGGACGTGAATCGATCCGCCGATTTCTTACGCGTGGTTACGAAATGGGAGTTGTATCTACTAATCCAGAACTCGAATTCGTGAAGTAATTAAATCCGAAAGTCACAATTTGAAATATATTTAGGATTAATTTGATAATGAAGCACAGTATCTACTAATTACTTCAGCTATTAAA
The DNA here is from genome assembly GCA_002684915.1 of Verrucomicrobiales bacterium. GTDB lineage: Bacteria > Verrucomicrobiota > Verrucomicrobiia > Limisphaerales > UBA1096 > UBA1096. Next base: position 16,101 of record NYWG01000070.1, on the reverse strand, counting down.
CAAACATCGATCTAAATCGGATAAACATAAACCAACCTGAATCCAATTGATACACCAGCTGAACTTGGCTTCAAAATGCCAGCCGAGTGGGAGCCACACGCAGCCACTTGGCTGACGTGGCCAAGGCCAAATGGAATTAGCTTTCCAGGACGGTACAAAGCAATCCCTCCAATATTATCAAAACTGATTAAACTAATTAGCGAGGGAGAAACAATACATATTAATATTTGGGACAAAGAACTCGAATTACTTGCCAAGTGCTCACTCGAAAAAGAAAATGTTCCAATGAAAAATATTCATTTTCACCCTTTCCAAGCTTACGAACCCTGGTGCCGTGATCATGGACCCATGTTCATAGTCCAACCTAATGGCAATCTGGCAATAGTTAACTGGGGCTATAACGCTTGGGGAGAAAAATATCCACCGTTCGATCTTGATGACAGTATTCCAAGCAAAGTTGCAACAGCACGTGGCATACCTTTATTTGAACCAAAGATGATACTCGAGGGAGGCAGTATTGACGTCAACGGGAATGGCAGTCTGATCACAACAGAGCAGTGCCTCCTAAATAAAAACCGGAACCCCAATTTAAATAAACAAGAAATCGAATCGAAATTAATAAAATTTTTAGGAGTCCAAAATATAACCTGGCTTGGTAATGGCATTGAAGGTGACGATACTGACGGGCACATTGATAATCTCACACGATTCGTCTCAGAGGATACAGTTGTAACTGTAGTTGAACCAAAAATAACAGATCCCAATCACATACCGCTCCAAATTAATCANCAAAAACTCAAAAAAAAATTCAATGTAGTTGAATTACCAATGCCAAAAAAAATTAAATACAAAGGNCAACTCCTTCCNGCAAGCTATGCAAATTTCTATATAAGCAATGCTCATGTTATCGTTCCTACATATCAAGATGCAAACGACGATCGAGCGCTTGATATCCTTAGAGATATGTTCCCCGGTAGAACAGTAACAGGTCTAGACTCCATGGAACTAATATGGGGACTAGGCTCTTTTCACTGCCTAACACAACAGGAGCCAGCCTTAAAATAGCTCGACTACTATCCTTAAAGGAAACAATCTCCTTTAGCTTAATTTAAATCACGTCAACACCTATTGTGAAACAAGAGTCTAACGAAACCTCAAAATCTACACACAATGGACAGGTAACTGGAAAAAAAACGCCCCCACGAGGATACAAAACCGAAGACATGCAACGCCGTGTTGACTGGTTAGCCCAGCAAACCGGACATCGCATCGGAGAATTTAATCTGGAAGAACCTGCAAACTATAAAGGTTTAACAGAAAACCAAATAGGCTACATCGGAATGCCACTCTCTATCGCCGGCCCCTTAAAGATTGAAGGCACCTATGCAAATGGGGATTTCTATGTGCCCCTTTGCACTCTTGAGGGAACACTTTCATTATCTATGACTCGAGGGCTATATCTCACATATCAAGCAGGAGGCATCACAAGCCGACACATCAATCAGCAATTATCTCGTAGCCCAGTCTTTGTTTTTGAAACCTTGTCAGAAGCATATGATTTTCTGCCTTGGCTTGATGCGCATGAAAAAGAGATTCAAACAGCAGCTCAAAGTACAACCAATCATGGTAAACTTTTAAACATTGAAAAACATCTTATTCACAACCGTGTAATCATAGAGTTCAAATACAATACAGCCGAAGCTGCAGGGCAAAATATGGTTACAATGGCCACCGATGCAGCATGCAAGTGGATCAAAAAGAGTTATAAATCCAAAAACCCTTTCCGTCATCTAGTAGAAAGCAATTTTTGCTGTGATAAAAATCCAGCACAAAAAACTATCCTACACGGTCGAGGTCACCATGTAATCTGCAGTTTCAGTGTTTCTAACACCCTTCTCCGAAAACTGCTTCGGGTTGAAGTTGACGACATTGTTCGTTGTATTAACGACATGCATCTAGGCTCACAACTTGCTGGCGTAGTAGGCATGAATTTGCACACTTCCAATGCGCTTGCAGCCCTTTATCTCGCACTTGGCCAAGATGTTGCATGCGTAGCTGAAAACTGCGTAGGAATCGCAACTTATGAGAAGATAGATGAAAATCTTTTTGTTACATTGAGTATGCCCTCTATCACTGTTGGCACAGTGGGAGGTGCAACCCGATTAAAACAACAACGACAAAACCTCGAACTACTCGGATGTACTGGTAAAGATGGATCTCGAAAACTTGCGGAAATTGTCTGTGCAGCAGCGCTTTCTTTGGAGATTTCATTAGCCGGTTCCATCGTTAGTAACGAGTTCGCGAGCGCACATGCCAAATTCGGAAGGTAATCGAGTCTCAGCTTTTAATGAGCTGCTGAAAAACGAAGATCTCCATAAGGAGTTTGCATTTCTTCGCGAAAAGCCTAAAGGAAAAGCTTGGTTAGGCCACCTAGGATTCCGAATTTTCGGATTCTTATTATTTAATCTTTGGTGCCCTATACGAACTCTTGGTCGTAACAATCTACCAGATGCTCCTTATATTTTATGCAGCAACCATAGTAGCCACATGGACAGTGCAGCACTAATGTATGCAGGAGGGCTCGGTTTCAATCAATTCGGTATGGTAGCTGCAAAGGATTATTTTTTTGAAAACAAAAAACGCAAGAATTCGCTACCTCTGTTAATGAATCTAATCCCAGCCGACCGTAAATCAAATCGACAAACTATCGCACGATTAATGGCAGCCTGCCGTGAGTTTCTACAACCAGGAAAAAGGGCGATTATAATTTATCCTGAAGGCACAAGATCTCTTAATGGAAAAATCGCGACGTTCAAAAAAGGCCCCGCTATGATAGCAACAGAGCTAAATATCCCTATTGTTCCAGCTTTCATTGACGGCACATATTCATCTCTTCCAAAATCCGGAAGCTTTCCAAAGCCAAAACGAATCACGGTACGCTTCGGGCAGGCAATCCATCCTGAGCAGTTAGCCAAAAATATTAAGATTAGCAGGCTTATATACAGTGAGGTTACCAACGAATTATCTAAACGCATAAACTCACTACAAGAGGAGCATAATGGAAACTGATATAAGACATATGAAATGGTGGGGATGGGGCTATGAAGATGTAACATTCAACGATTCTGAAAAACCTGAACTTTGGCCTTATCTCAAACGTGAATTAGGCGTTAATGAAATCCGATGGGATAAACCGATCAGCTTTCATGATGTAATCTTGCCAGAACAAAAACATAATGACGGATTTCTAGCTAATCTTAAGCAAAAACTAGATAGCGATCAAATAGTCCAAGACAAGAAAACACGTTTAACTCATGCAGCAGGTAAAAGCTTTCGCGATCTGTGGTTAATACGTCATGGCGATATCAAATTCGCACCAGACTGTATAATATTTCCTAATAATGAGAATGATGTAGTATCCATAATGCATGCTGCAAAAGAGCATGGAGTTGTTCTGATCCCATTCGGCGGAGGCTCCAATATCGCTGGATGCCTCGAGCCTAAGGACCTCAGCAATCGTATGGTTGTAAGCCTCGACATGTGCAGAATGCATAAAGTAATAGAAATTGATCAATACTCACTCATCGCTCGCATTCAACCAGGGGTTTATGGTCAACATCTGGAGGACCAGCTGACTGAGCACGGGGTAACCTTGGGGCATTTTCCTGATTCCTTTTTGCACAGCACACTGGGTGGCTGGGTGGCTACACGTTCAGCGGGAATGCAAAGTGACATCTACGGCAAGATTGAAGATATGGTAATCAGCCTCAGAATGGTTACGCCAAGTGGCACCATCATCACCCGTACCGTTCCTAAGAGCAGTAACGGCATAGACATTCGACATTTGTGTATAGGCAGTGAAGGCATTCTCGGAGTGATCACCGAAGTTACGATACAAGTGCACAAAAAGCCGGAAAAAGAAGATTGGTATGGCTGGCTATTCCCTGATTTTCAAAGCGGCATAGATGCCATACATGAATGCCATCGTTACAATTGTATACCAACTGTAACGCGCCTTAACGACCCAAAAAAAACTGCATTATCCTTCGCATTTAAAACGCCAAAAACAGGAATGAAGGCAACCATAGCCAATGCATTCAAGTGGTACATTGGAAATGTCAAAAAAATTAACTTTAACCAATGCTGTTTAATGGTAGTGAAATATGAAGGGACTCAACAGGAGTTCAAGAATATTAGAAAAAAGGTCTCATCAATTTATAAAAAACATCGCGGCGTTTGTCTTGGCGCAGAACCCGGACGATCATTTGCAAAAGTAAAATTTGATTTCCCTCATCTCCGCGACTTCACTATGGATCGCAGTATTATGGCCGATGTCAGCGAAACTGCAACTACATGGAAGAACCTTTGCACTATGCACAAAAACGGCCTAGTAGAAATCGAGAAAGCAATCAAAGATACTGGAGTGAATGGCTGGGTTGGCTGCCACCTCAGCCACAGCTACCACTCAGGAGCAAGTCTATATTTCACATTTGGGTGCCTTCAACGCGAGGATCGAGAAATTGAACAATATCTTTATATAAAGAAGGCCGCCGAGGATGCTTTCATGAACAATGGGGGTACACTTTCGCACCACCACGCTGTTGGCACCGAACATTTGCCATGGATTGAACAAGACCTTTCATCGACAGGCCTCAAAGCCGTTAAGGCACTAAAAGCCGGCCTCGATCCTAACGGCATTATGAATCCAGGAAAAATTATTCCATCAGAAAAACCACTAGTCGATTGGGGGCTTAGCGAAGAAGCAATCGAAAAATTCAAGTCACACTCATGAGGCAAAATGGGCAAATTATTGCAATCACAGGAGCATCTAGCGGGCTCGGTCAGCATTTAGCTGAACAAGCTGCTTCTCGAGGGATGCGTCTAGCGCTCATGGCCAGAAATAAAAATAAACTATATGATCTCGCCGAGAAAATTGGTGGAGATATTTTAGTTCATACAGGTGATGTCACTTCCGAAACTGATAGCAAAGAATTCATCAGCGCTATCGTAGAAAAGTTTGGTTCTTTAGATCACCTCATCACCAATGCTGGCCAAAGCATGTGGGCAAACTTTGATCAGATAGAACATACTGATTTGTTTCGCAAACTAATGAATGTCAATTATATGGGTGTGGTCAACTGTATTCACCCTGCCATAGATGTGCTCAAAAAAAATTACGGTCAAATCGTAGTCATTTCTTCCATTCAATCTAAATTTGGAGTGCCTGCACACTCAGCTTACAGCGCCAGCAAACATGCAGTAGATGGCCTAATTGACTCTCTGAGGTTTGAACTCAAAAATAGTGGAATCAATTTCATGACTGTATACCCTCACTGGATTCGTGGAACAAGAATGCGACAAAACGCGCTTGGATCTAACGGGGAAAAAATTGGAGATCAAAAACGGAGCCACAACAAGTCCAGTGTTTCGGCCGAAAACTGTGCATGTTATATTCTTGATGCCCTACCTCAACGACGCGAATCACTATACATCCCAAGAAAATTAAAATATCTCCCCGCCCTAAAACTACTTTTTCCCCCAATTTTTCGTTGGTTGATTAGGAGTAAGATCAATAGTCAAAAATGACTTTAGATATTTATTTTATCAAAGCAGAATAAAAAATTGAGTTGAAACAGATTTTCAAATTGATGTTTTTTTGTTTTCCATCATTAAAATATGCATTCTCAATACTCCGTTTATTGTGCTTACTATCTTTACTTCTTTTTAGCAAAATAAACGGCTCTACCGATCTCATTAAAAAACCAAATAGCACTTTTGCATACCCAAATAACCCACAACTTTTCGACTACCATTCTGCTAACGTATTACTTGGAATTTCCTTCACTAAACCGATATGTATTCGTGCAACTAATGCAAACGGAGGTGAACTATTCATAGCTGAACAGGAAGGGCGAGTATGGCGCGTAACACAACTATCAACACAGCCAAAAAAAACACTATTCTTGGATTTATCAGCCCGCGTACATAGCAAACAAGAAAGTGGATTAATCGGGTTTGAACTGCATCCTCAATTTGAAAAGAATGGTTATTTTTATATATTTTACACATTTCTTACTTCTCTTGGAGGAAATGATGGATTGCACGATCGATTATCTCGGTTTCAATTTAGAGGTAAAGCTGGCACAACGGTTGATATCCGCACTGAAAAGGCAATGTTCACGCAGTACGATCAACACTATGATCATAATGCCGGTGATCTACACTTTGGTCCAGATGGCTATCTTTATGTCAGTCTAGGAGATGAAGGGGGTAGTTACGATCAGTACAACAATAGCCAACGAATCGATCACGATTTCTTTGGTGGAATANTTCGTATCGATGTCGATCACCGAAAAAACAACCTTCAACCCAACGACCATATTGGACTGCACGGCAACTACCNTGTGCCTCGCGACAACCCCTTTGTCGGAGCTACCAGCTTTCATGGAAAATCCGTTAACCGCAAAAAACTGCGTACTGAATTTTGGGCAGTCGGACTTCGTAATCCGTGGCGCATGGCGTTCGATCCTAAAAGCGGAAAACTGTATACCGGTGATACCGGCGACCATGTGCGTGAGGAAATTAATAATATTAAGCGTGGTGGCAATTACGGCTATCCTATTTTTGAAGGCACGCCCGAGGGGCCAAAATACAATGCCAGCGCAAGACGAAGTGACTATATTTTCCCTGAGGCTGAATATGGAAGAGCATATGGCAACGATATAGCTGGATTTCATTTTTATCGAGGTAATCAACCAGCAGACCTCGACGGGCATATCATATTTTCAGATTACTGGAGCGGATGGATTGGAGCTATAGATTTTAATAAACCAAGCGATTCACAACGTCCAATACGCTGGCTATTCTGGGACGACAACATATCCGCTCTTGGGAGACATCCTTTAACCGGTGAGATCCTTCTTGCTGATCATCGGGAAGGCTTAATCAAAAAACTTATCGCCGGGCCAAACCTCAATAACAAGCCGCTGCCCCAAAAACTTAGTGATACCGGTCTTTTTCGCGATTTGGCTAAACTAGAGACGCACGAGGGTATTATACCTTATAAAGTTACCAATCCACTTTGGTCAGATGGAGCACATAAACGACGATGGTTCACCATCTCCGACAGTAAATCTAAAATTCATTTTAACGCATACAAACCTTGGATCTTTCCTACTGGAAGTGCTTGGATAAAACATTTTGAATTAGATATCGTTGAAGATGGCTTAACTAAGCGTAAGAGACTTGAAACTCGAATCATATATAAAACACCAGGTTTTTGGTACGGCACAACCTATCGATGGAATGATCAACAAACAGATGCAATCCTAGTTAATTCCGGAGGCGAATCAGAAGAATTCACCATTCCCGGAAAAGATGGCTTAACTAAACTAACTTACAATTACCCAAGTCGCCGCGAGTGCTTTTCCTGTCATAATTCTCAATCAAAAGGAATTCTAGGATTCCATACCGCCCAACTAAATCGACCAATTAACTACGGCCAAGGGGAAGAGAATCAACTAGTTGCATTATCTCAAGCTGGTTACATAGATCGTGAAATCACTGATCCTCACACCTACCCCACTTTAGCAGCTCTAAGTGATGAATCAAAATCCTTAGAGTTTAGGGCTGTTTCATTTATTGAGTCTAATTGTGCTTATTGCCATCGGCCAGGCATTAGCGGAGTAGCCCAAGCAATGTTTGATGCAAGACTCGAAACTCCAATTTCATTTTCAAAATTGATTAATGGCAAGCCACACAATAATTTTGGGGATGCAAACCGTAAGTTTATTCGTCCCGGCGAACCTGATTTATCAGTGTTATATAATCGTATCTCTAAACCAGGACTACATAAAATGCCACCACTCGGCTCAAGTTTAACTTATCCAGCTGCAGTAGACGTAATGGAACGCTGGATTCGGTCAATGAACGGGAAAACCTTCACTGGAAATGCCACCGCAGATAACGATGGAGACGGCCAGAATAACTATACAGAATTTCTACTTGATACAAATGCTAACAATAGCCTTGATCAATTTAAGCCAATGGTAAGAGCTAATCTTAATGAAAGCGAACTCGATTTTATTCTACCAGCTAACCGGGATTTAATTATTTATCGAACTACAGACCTGGTTAAGAAAAAATGGAAAATAGTTGAAGGCTTAAAATTCATCCGGTATTCGAACACAAAACAAATTATTCGCCTAAGCGAACCAATAACCGAGCGTCGCTTCTACCGTATTGAGGTTCGCGAACCTTGATTAGCGTTCACGCATTAACCACATTTTTAAGGTCCCGTTAACAAAATTAGGTTTGTCATGGTGCACAAAATGTCCCGCATCTGGGACAGTAACAAGCGTAAGGTCACTATCAATCCATTCCCAAGTTCGATTTAGTGCGCCATGAAGTAGCGCCTTATCGTCGAGACCATGAATTATTAATACTGGCATTGTTATTCTTATCGGCTCAGATGCGTTATCTTCATATGGCGGCCTTGGATAATTACGCTTGTAATAATTAAGCATTGCTTCGAAATCAGAGTTATTGATTGCCTTAAGATATTTTTTCCTTTTGTTTTTATCCTTCACCCAGTTAGTCAACTTTTCTGCATTAAGGTACTTATGTGAATCAGGCCTCTGAAAATCTCTAGCGTACTGACTATTTTTCTGTTGATCCGGATTATTAGCTAGTTCACGACTTAGCCCCTTCGGATGTGGAAGATTAAGTACTATTAATCTATCAGTCATATCAGGGCGCAACATCGCAAAATTCCATGCCACCATACCGCCCCAATCGTGGCCAATAACCACTGCTTTCTTTTCCCCTATATCTTGAATTACAGCCTCAACATCTGAGACTAATTTTGATATAGAGTAATGGTTTATCCCCTTCGGCTTATCGCTCCGATTGTATCCGCGCATATCCATTGCCACCACACGGTGTGTATTTTGTAATGCGATAATTTGTTCATTCCAAGAATACCAGAAATCTGGAAAACCATGGAGCATCACCACCAACGGTCCAGTTTCGCCAGCCTTAACGTAATGAATCTTTACTCCATCATTATTAGCATAATGATGAGTGACAATCGCATCCTTGGCTTTCACTTCACACGTGAATAAGAATACAAAAACAAAGAAGTATTTAATAATTACACTATACATAAATAAAAAGAAGCTTCAGGGATAGATAGTAACGGTCAAGTCCTTTGATCAATTGTACTGAAAGGCTTGAAAAAAAAGCACTTTTCATGAGGATTGGGGAAGTTGAATCAATTACGGAAATTTTTTTTGCGCTCAATTCGATACCCTTCTCAGATCGCCCTATTACTCTTGATTTTATTATCAATTGGTTGCGACGCTAAACCAAAAAAATCAAAATTTCATAGTAGTATTTTTTCAAGAATAAAAATAATAGGAAATCGAGGAACTGCCCCAGGTCAATTCGTCAAGCCAAGATCAATTGCCGTAGATCTCGATGATAATGTTTATGTATGCGACATGACCGGGCGTATTCAAAAATTTAACCAAGAAGGCGATTACTTACTACAGTGGCAAATGCCACAAATCGAAAGAGGAAGACCTAAAGGTATGACTCTTGATCATGAAGGGAACATTGTAGTTGTTGAACCTCACTATTCACGCATTAACCATTTCAATAAAGAAGGGAAACTAATGTCACAGTGGGGTGCCCACGGAAATAATAAAGGACAGTTATCTTTCCCTCGCGCAATAGCTATTGGAAATGACGGTTCGGCATATGTAAGTGAATTCCAAATAATCGAACGCGTACAAAAATTTCAACTTAACCGAAAATCAGTTTTATTTGAAATACAGGGAGCCGGAAATGCAGATGGCCAATTCAATCGAGCTGAAGGGTTGTCCCTATCCCCTGAAGGAAATTTGTTTGTGGCGGACTCATGCAACCATCGTATACAAGTATTCAGCGCAGACGGAACATTTTTAAAATCTATAGGTAAAGCGGGAACTGCCCGAGGCGAATTCAGTTACCCTTACGATATCCGCATAGATGATGTAGGGAACCAATATATATGCGAATTCGGTAACAGTCGTTTAACCATTCTAGACTCTAAAGGACAAGTTATAGAACTAATTGGCCAGGCAGGAAGTCTGCCAGGAGAATTCAATAATCCATGGAGTTTAGCACTAGATTCCAAGGGTAATCTTTATGTGGCTGATTCACAAAATCATCGAATACAAAAACTTATTCGCAATAAATCATTAGCAGAGAAAAACACATCAAAAGACTCGGCTGTGACGATTTTGAAACTTGAGAACGATAACTTAACAATCACGAACTAAACGTGGAATTTCAAGTAACTCATCCTGTCTGGCTTCTTATTTTACCTATTATCTTGGCATGGGTTTTCTGGATGACTTGGAAAACTGACGTGCGCATACAAAAGTGGAGACGATGGGCCTCTTTTTTCCTACGTGTTTTAATAGTTACTTCTCTAGCCCTCGCTTTATCTGAATTGCAATGGAAGAAAACACAAGAGGGAATGAACATCTACTTTCTGATGGATCGTTCACAGAGCATACCTATTGAGGAACAACATCTAGCCCATAAACTATTAACATCAGCAAAAAAGCAAAAGAATGATAAGGCGGGTCTAATGGTTTTTGGAGCTGACGCTGGCATTGAGACTTCGCTTAGCGAAACGATGCTAGAAACTAATAGAATCCAAACAGTCATAAATACTGACAGGACAGACATTGCTGGAGCAATTCGACTAGGGACAGCAGCCTTTCCAGAGACTGGTCAAAAGCGGCTAGTTTTGCTCTCAGACGGAAATGAAAACATAGGTGATGCTGTACAAGCAGTTATGGCAGCAAAGCCACTTGATGTAACTGTTGACGTAGTAACACTAAACACACACGAAGGCGCCGATGTAGCTGTACAACGCTTGTCCATTCCCAGCTCACTTAAAAAAGGCCAACCATTCGATGCGAAGATTTTCGCACTATCGGATCGTGAACAACAAGCCAATGTAAGACTTTTTCGTAACGATCAACTTCTAAGTGAACAGTCGGTACAATTAGCAAAAGGGAAAAACTTGTACAGCTTCCCTCAAGTTCTGAATCAAACTGGATTTTATACCTACGAAGTACAGATCGAGGCAAGTGGCGACATGGTGCCTCAAAACAACCGTGCCTCTAGTTTTGTTAATATACGTGGCAACCCACGGGTATTAATTATCTCATCTGATCCGAATCAAGATACCAGCCTAGCCAATGCACTACGTGCTTCAAATCTTGAAACTACCCTTGGCGATATCGGAGCACTATCTGATTCGCTGGCAGGAATTCAGGCCTTTGATACAATTTTTCTTAGTAATATTAATGCTGGCGATCTGGGGCAAGACAAGATGCTTCTCATTGAAAGTGCAATACGGGATTTTGGGGTGGGACTAGTCTGCATTGGGGGTGAACAATCTTTTACTGCTGGAGGCTACCGCAATACTCCACTTGAAAGAGCTCTTCCTGTAAATATGGAACTGGACAGTAAAAAAGTACTACCCCCTGGAGCACTTGTTTTGGTTATGCATGGAATGGAATTCAATAATGGCAATCAAATAGCACGACAGTGTGCGATAGGCGTTCTAGATGCGATGGGACCAAACGACGAACTCGGTGTAGTGTTATGGGATGGAAACGACCGCTGGCTATTTAATCTCACTAAGGTAGGTGATAAGCAGGAATTAGGCACAAGAATCATGGGGATGAATCAGGGAGATCTTCCAACATTCCAAAACGTTATGACCATGGGTTATCAGGAACTAAAGAAATCAACTGCAAGCCTAAAGCACATGATTATTTTTAGTGACGGTGACCCAGGCCCGCCGAGTGATCAACTGATGAACGATATGAATGCTGAGAAAATAACAGTCAGCACTGTATTAATTGCCGGTCACGCTGGACCAGAGACTATGATTGAGATCGCTGATAAAGGTAACGGCCAATTTTACAATATCAGTAATCCATCTCAGTTACCTCAGATCTTCCTTAAAGAAACGGCAGTTATCCTAAAGACAGCGATTTATGAAGAGCCATTTTTCCCTCAACAAATAAGTGGAGGCGAAATGTTGAATGGCCTTGCCCCAGATAGCTACCCACAACTACTAGGTTATGTGGCTACCAGCGAAAAACAACGCGCTGAAACACCTCTGTTGACTACGCAAGGGGATCCATTATTAGCTCATTGGCAATTCGGACTAGGACGCGCCGTCGCATTTACTTCGGATGCCAAAGCTAAATGGGGAAACAGCTGGATCCGATGGGAACAATATCAGGCTTTTTGGTCACAAATAGCTAACTGGAGTCTGCGGCGCATTGAGACTAGTGATCTATCAACTGAAGTGGTTATCGAACAAGGCCGAGGCATCATAAGTGTTGAAGCTATTAATACAGAGGGAAACTTTCGAAACTTTCTCGATCTTCAGGCTGTAGTTGTAAATCCAAAAGGTGAACGTGAACTAGTTATATTAACTCAGACAGCTGCTGGCCGGTATGAGGCAAAATTTGAGACTCGAGAAACCGGTTCATATCTAGTTCATCTACGTCAGATAGAAAATGGTGAAATAAGCTCCTCACAAGTGATAGGCACAAATTTAGATCATTCACCTGAATTTTCAGATTCGCAACCTAGCCAGTCCCGACTCAAACGCTTAGCCGAAGTCGGAGGAGGAAAATTACTCAAACGTGATTTCACTAAGGATAATCCTTTTAAACATGATCGAAAAGCAACCTTCCAACCAGTCGACCTATGGGATTGGATGATTAAATTTGCTATCCTATTATTCCCCATCGATGTCGGCATTCGGCGTATACAAATCGAATCAAAAGAGTGGACAAGATGGATGTATGACTTAAAAAGGATAATTATTTTCTGGCGCCAACCTAAAGTTAATCTAACTCAAGAAGATTCACTCAACTCCCTTTTAGCAAAGCACAATAAAACTCGACAGAAGCTATTCCAAAGACAAAATTTAAATTCAGATAGCCTTGGCGTTACACTTTCTCAACCTCAAGAATCAACTAATGACAGTTCACCAACAAAATCCTCCATTAAAGACACTTCAGACAAATTAAAAAACATCGAAACAAAAGCAGAAGACAATTCCACTACAAGTCGACTTCTCGAAGCAAAAAGGAATGCACTACGTAAAAAAAATAAATAATTTATTTAAAAACATAATCTTATGAAAACTGTTATTTCATTCTTTGTATTTACAATCTGTATAGCACTTATCCAATCAGCCGAACCCACTAAGCTTAAACTTCACTGGTCTAAAAACATGCTTACAATTAGTGGCGGCCATTTACCAGGCAAAGAAATGAAAATCCATTATCTAGAAGCTTATTGCAGAGCCAACTCTCATGACGCCGATTGGAGCAATCATACAGTAATTGGTCACAAGACAGAATTAGTGTCACTAAACAAAGAGAAGACCGAACTTAAACTATATTGCAAAGTCAGTGACGGAATAACAGTGAAACATCTTATCTCAACTACTCACGATGAAATTGATTTTAATCTTACAGCATACAATCCAACTAACAAAGAATCTGAAGCACACTGGGCACAGCCTTGTATACGTGTCGGCAAATTTACCGGCACTAGTGCCAATACTACAAAAGATAAATACGCCTACATTAAGAAGAGCTTTGTATATCTTGATGGGAAACGCACTATGATGCCTACTCAAGGGTGGGCCACTGAGGCACGCTATATCCCAGGTCAAGTATGGACTGGGCCCGGCGTTTCAAGAGCAGACGTCAATCCTAGACCACTTCACAAAGCCACACCGAGCAACGGATTGATTGGTTGCTATAGTGCAGACAATACAATGATTTTCGCCACAGCCTTCGAGCCTTATCAGGAGCTTTTTCAAGGTGTCATTCGTTGCCTTCATAGTGATTTTCGATTGGGGGGATTAAAACCTAAAGAGAAACTTAACATTCGTGGCAAAATCTACATTGTAAAAAACGACGAAAAAGAACTCCTCATTAGATATCAAAAAGATTTCCCAAAACACAATCAATTACACCGTAATAAACAAGAAACTGAATTTTAAAATTCGAATCGGCACAGTCTATTGACTTGGTGTTATAACAAAGCGATAGTCATTTCTTTAAATGTCTGGAATTCACGCAAGAAAATCGCAATTAACTACCAAAGAAAATCGCGATCTAGATATCGAAATTAGCTTCCTTGAAGGACTCGTTGATCGCGACTCCGAATATGTCGAAGCATTACAGTTACTAGGTGACGATTACACCAAACGAGGGAAATTTCATGACGGATTAAAAATTGATGAACACTTGTCGAAACTACTCCCAGAGGACTCCATGGTTTTTTATAATCTCGCCTGTAGTTACTCACTTACCAACTGCATTAACGAATCAATCAAAGCACTAAACAAGGCTGTGTGCCTTGGCTATATTGATTGTAAATGGATGGACACAGATCCGGATTTGGACAATGTTCGAGCCGATACACGATACCAGTCAATTCGCCAAAAATTGACTAATAATCAAATTATCTAAATTAATTAACCAAGGTGAAAGTCACCCGTAATGGACAGTCTAAAAACTATAGGACAGTGTCGTTTGACAAGACGAATAATAAAGTTCGCCTTATTGAACAAAGGCTTCTTCCTCATCAATTTAAAATAATTTCTACAAAGAACTATGTAGAAACATCCCAAGCCATCAAGGATATGATTGTACGTGGAGCTGGAGCTATTGGAGCCACAGCTGCTTATGGCCTAGCCCAGGGCGCCCAAATATTTCAAGGCAATGGGATTAAAACATTCGAAAAACATATAGCAAAAGTTTATCAAACTCTAGCCAACGCCCGTCCTACTGCAATTGATCCAATTAATGCTATGCAGACAATGCTCGCTAAAATGGCTGGCCAAACGGTCGAAAATCAAAAGTCCATGGCCCTAACTTTAGCAGAACAGTTCGCTAATGATGATGTCGCATATTGTCAGAAAATCGGGTACTTCGGCGAACCATTGATTCAAAATGGAGCTCAAATACTTACTCATTGTAATGCCGGATGGTTAGCATTTGTCGACTATGGATCGGCTACCGCACCAATGTATTCTGCCAAAGCAAGAAACAAAAAATTTCATGTATTTTGTGACGAAACAAGACCTCGGTCGCAAGGGGCTGCCTTAACTGCTTGGGAGCTAGCTCAAGAAAGTATTTCTCACGATATTATCGTAGATAATGCCAGCGGGCATCTAATGCAACGAGGTGAAATTGATCTGGTTATCGTCGGTAGCGATCGCACGCTGGGGAGAACTGGTGAGGTGACTAATAAGATTGGAACCTACACCAAAGCTGTATTAGCTAAACAACACAACATTCCATTTTATGTGACAATTCCACTCTCAACAATTGATTGGAAACTGAAGTCAGGACTAGAAATTCCAATTGAAGAACGATCACCTCAAGAAGTTCTACGCGCTTGGGGAGCAGCTGATAGTGGACGACGTCAATCCGTATCTATAGCCAATCCTTCCAGTACAGCCCGTAACCCCTCGTTCGATGTGACTCCTCCAGAACTTATAACCGGAATCATAACACCAGTCGGTATTTTTAAACCCAAGGAACTATGGAAAAATCGAGCTAAACTGGGATTCAATAATAAGAAACTTAACCACCTCTAACATTATTAAGCGATGGTAAAAACGAACGATAATTAATCATTACCCCGATCTTCAATCGCCTTTGCTAAACGCTGAATCTCCCCTCCTAATTTGAATCGAGACATTTTTGCATTTAATGTTTCACTTAATGAAGCACAAAGCTCTAAAAAACAGTCTGTACCTGGCTCGTCCTGCAAATCATATCCAGAGAAATCACTAAAACATTCCTCCCGTAGTTTTGTGAGCTTATTCTCTAGATCTTGAAGTTTGGGCAGATCATCAATACTTCCTCCTCCCTCCAAGTGCATTTGTTGGCGTTCTATTTCAAGCACTTGGCGAACATAATGGTCAATTTTATTTTCCTTAAAACGCTCCTGCCTTTTCCGCAGCCACTTGTATCCAAAAAATAAAGCAACGCA
>NYWG01000069.1 GCA_002684915.1 Verrucomicrobiales bacterium | reverse complement strand
TACAGCAGAATCTATATTAATTACTCCTGGTATTATGGGATTTAATAATGATAGTCCTAGAACAACTACAATTTATCTTTCAGTAACAAATAGAAGTGGTGGAACATCCACGGTTACCGTAACACTAACAGCACTACAGATCGGAGAATAATTAGATGTCAGTTTTAAAATCAGTTGTTGATGTCAACAATGGCAACTCTGGATGGACAGCACAGAATGTTATGGATGCCTTTGAAACTGCATTGGGTAATCTAGGATTGAATGCAGGATCAACTATATCGGGAGTTCCTCAAGTTTGTATGGCTCCAGATGGATCTACTACGACTTTACGTGGAAATTTATCCGCTCTTAGAGATGCCAACAATGCAGATCAAGGTGAGACTAGTTGGGGAAGTACTAAAACTCACTATTATAAAGTTACTGAAGTTGGTACAGACTATAAACTTGAAAAAAAAGTTGGTTCGGGTTATGCACCATACTATGCTAGTATGGTTGATCAAACCACTGACGAGCTCATTTATGCTCGTCATGGTTTTAAAACAGGTGATCCTGTCCGATATCTTCCAGGAGAAACTGATGCACAATATTCATTAGGAACTAATTTAGCACCTGATACTTTAGTTTATATAATTAACGTTAGTAGAGATAGATTTAAAGTTGCAACATCAGCAGTTAATGCAACTAACGGTACTGCAATTGATATTGATGGTGTGGCATCAACGAATGCCCAGTTTGATGTAGTTTGGCAGCAAGAAGCACAACAGGCATCCGATTATATCAATCCGACTATTGATATTTACCACGGTGATAATATTCAATTTGAAAATATTGCTGGAAATACAACAAATATTACTGTATGTAGAGATGTAGATTCATTTGATAATGATCAAAGGATTGTTTATAATGATCCAACATATGGAAGTACTCCCGATAATGAAATTAGCATATCTTACAGAACCAATACTACTAATGTTAGTTGTGTTCCTGGTTCCAATTTAATTTGGGACACTCAGTCATATCCACAATCAGAATCAGAACCTCTTTATCCTGCATCATTATTGAATCCCTCGTGGACGGCAGAACATCCTGGAGCAGAGGGTATTAGAAAGTATATCTATTGTAGTGAAACTACTGCAACTGCAAAAGGAGTAATCAATCTTCTTCCTGGTAATGTAAATGCAGATCTTCCAAGTCAAGTAAATTCAGATCCGTATTACAAATATACTGTACCTGCATCTGGGGGAAGATCTGAACTTAAGTTGAGAGTTTGGAGAGGAGGTTACAATGATAATTATATAAAAAATATCACCATCCATAATATTGCAACTGGATGGTCTGATGATGAAGAATTTACAATTCCAGGAGAACTAGTTGGTGGCACTGCCACAACTGGTGATATTAGATTTGGTGTTACTACTCCAGAATCATCTAGCAATGCATACGATGGTACTGCTAGTATCAAAACAACTACGATAGGTGGAGGATCTGATTTTTATCAAAAACATAATTTAGGGCGGTTTGCTATTCTTAATGTAGAAAACGACGCCACTAAAAAATATTCAAATACATTTTATAGTTTTTATCTAGAAGGTGATGCTGGTACTACTTGGAAATTATATATGCAAGTTGGTAATGGATGGGAATTTTTAAACTACGGAGGAACATCTTCACCTGCTCTTACACCCTCTTCTAGCTGGGGAAGATTTAGTGGTTATGAGGGACTAGATAACTCAAACAACCGATATATCAGTAACAGTTACGTTACTAGTCTGACTTTATCTACAAATTCTACTCCAACTGCATATCCAATGCAGATTAAAACCTTTAGAGCTCAATCACCTCAAGATACAGATTTTGCAGTTATTCAATTTACTCAAACAATCAATGAAAAAGTTGAACCTTTTGCTACATTTAATTTCCATGTAGGTGATGGATATGGTAATGGTGTATTTGATTTAGATGAAGTATTCTTAGGAGCAATTACTCAATACGAGCCATCAACAAGTCAATATATAACCATAAGAACAAC
This sequence comes from Verrucomicrobiales bacterium, assembly GCA_002684915.1. Taxonomy (GTDB): domain Bacteria; phylum Verrucomicrobiota; class Verrucomicrobiia; order Limisphaerales; family UBA1096; genus UBA1096. The sequence goes on along the minus strand of NYWG01000069.1, from coordinate 33,715 downwards.
AGTACCTGGTTATTCTCGTCAATATTATAGTAGTTATGCTTTTAGTAACGAACCCGTTGATGCTAACAGTCAGGCAAGGAATGCTTATTATGGATATATGAGAGGATATAATTCATTCAACTACGTGACTGATAATTATTATAATAATATAAGACAAGATACCGGTAATGCGACAACTGTCTATTACAGAAATAGTACATACGATAAGTACAATAATGTGAGTATGGATTCTGGTGCAGATTACTACAAACCTATCAAAACTATTCCAGTTTCACAAAGAATGATTCCTTGCCCATATTATATACCAGATGATTTTGTGTTACTACAAGTAGTAACAACTCCAGGACTAACAGAATTTAGACCAGGTGATACAGTTACAGTAAGTGGATCTGAAATTTATGAGGTTGTCTCTGCAGGATATGCAACACAACAACTCGGTTTGGATGGAGTGACTAATAATTCTAGTGAAGGTATGTTATTCCTAGCGAGGACTACCTGATGGCAGATTTTAATTTTTCAAATCTATCTAGTGTGGTATCTGGATTCACAACTACACAATTAATTGCAAATACAAATACTGATGTTATATCACCAATACATTCGGGATCTCCCAGATCTCAAAGTACAGCAACGAACCCCCAAAATCATTTAATTAGTAATATGGCTGATGGTGCTACTGGAGATCATTCTGTTGAACATGGTTTCTTGAGAGGAAGAAGACCACATAAAGGATTACAGTATCCACGTGGATATTATAATAAATAAGATTAGCAGATAGTCTGGTCTAGAAATGGCAATCAATTTCCCATCAACTACGGGACAAGCAACTGATGGTTCTTTTACCCACGTAGTTGGTTACGTTACTTATAAATGGAACGGAGTTAGTTGGAACGCTTCTGTCAGTGGTGAGGGTGGCGGTGGTGGTAGTGCTGGCACGTTGAATGATGTAACGGATGTAACAATTACATCTGCAACACAACATCAACTACTTGCATATAATGGTTCTGGGTGGATAAACACATACCCGAGTATTCAACATTTAAGTGATGTAAAATCTGATGCAAATCCAAGTGATGGGGATTTACTGCAATGGGTTGACGGAAATAGTCAATATGAATATAGATCACCATATACCCTTGTATATAATGTTGCCGAAGCAGGTGGAGCTCCAACTACAGGACAAGTATTAGGTTGGGACGGAACTAATTTTGATTGGGTTACTACACCAACACTATCAAATATTGTAGATTCTGCACAGGGTGTTAATGTTACTGGAAAGGTTGCAACTACCGATGGTATTGATATTGATACTGGTGGTAATATTAATGCAGCAGGAACTAGTATTGACTTCCAAAGTGCTACCATCAGTTTCAGTGGAGCATCTATTAGCGGTCTGCAGGGAGAAATTAGTGATGGTGTTGACTTCCACCTCAACCAGTCAACTGCAAATGATGGAGAAGTTTTAAGTTGGAATGCTACTGGCGGTGCTCAGGGGACTGGTGATTATGAATGGGTAGCAGATCAAACTGGTGGTGGTGGAGCAGCAGGTCTTTCAGTATCAATTCCCCATGGAGCAACTGATCTTACTAAAACTTTTGTAGCAGCAGATGCTAATAGTATTAGCGGTACAGTTACAAGTCAACTTAGAATCTATGTTCTCCCACAAGGTTCTACATTGAATGTCGGAGACCAATTTTATATTTTTGATATTGGAGATGAAAATCTTTCTGGTAATGCAGCAACTTATAATATTTCTATAGGACCACACTCTGGAGATAGAATACAAGGTGCAGCAGCAGATACTCCATATATAATTGCAACAAATGCGGGGTCTGTTCGTTTAATATGGATGGGATCAACATATCAATGGCGTGTATTTCAATAAATAAAAGGAAAAACTAATGGCAGCTTTTATTCAAAATAGCGCAGTAAATAGCGTTGGTTTAGAACAGCAATTATATGATTTTACGGAACCAGGTATTCCTAAAATAATTCCAATTAATCCCGATGTAAATGGTGATACTACGTATACTCGTTCTTCAAGCTTTGCTTGGTTCGGTGGCGCATTAGCTCAGGATGGAATCATTTATTGCCCTCCATATGGAGCAACATCAATTTTAGGAATCAATACTAAAACTAAAAAGGCATTTACTATTGAAATGCCAGGGGTTTCTCAAAATAATCAAACGTATGGTTCTTTTGTTGCACATCCAAATGGAAAACTTTATGGCACTCCAATGGATGCTGGTAGAATTTTAGAATTTGATCCTATTAATAAATCATATTCTACATTTGGAATTGGGTCTGTTCCAGCAGGAGATTGGAGTAAAGGAATTGTAGCTCCTAATGGATATATTTACTGTATTCCTGATAACAGTAATCAAGTTCTTAAGATAGACGTATATAATAAAACTGTATCCGCATTTGGAGATACTGGTTATATTGGACTTGGAGCTGATGAAAATCAGGCAGACGGTGATACTGGAATGTCTAAATTTTGTGGTGCTGTTTTAGTAGGTGATAAAATTTATTGTCCACCATCGTGGGCAAATGATAGTATACCTCAAGGCACTGATTCACCTAATCGGAACTGGATTGTCGGTATTATTGATACTACTAATGATACTCTAGATGTTTCTTCTTTCAAGTTTGGAGAAGCTGAATTACCACAGATTGATGATCATGCTGGAACTTCAAATAATGGAGGAGGATATACAACTGGAGCTTCAACTAAGGATGCATTTGAAGGTTGTGTTAAAGGTCCAGATGGTAAAATTTATTGCGTCCCCAGCAGTTACCCTTTTGTTTGCGTTATAGATCCACAAACTAATACGATTCAAAGATTGCATAATGATCCAATCGGTACGTATACCGGAACTGGTAGTGGTACAGTATGGGGAGATAACGATCCTAATTATGGTGGATATAGAAATAGTTGCGAAATGGACGGTGCAATTTTAGCAGCGAATGGTAAAATTTATGGTTTTATTGATGGATTTTATGTACCAACTGCAGCGTCAGCAAATACAATGGTAGAGGTTGATATTGAGAATGCATCATGGAAGTATATTGAAATGCCAATAGAATTGGATGGAGAAACTTGGCAAAATGCTTTTTGGTATCCAACCACCATATTAGGACCTGATGGAGGGATATACGGTATTCCTTACCATAAAAATAATAGTCCGTCTCCATATCCGGGAAACCGTGATAATACAATGTATAATGATATGCCATGTGTTTGGTATCCTCCAGCAACATCTCTACCTGCACCATGGCTTTTAAATAGTAATCAAAACGGTATATTCTAATGACAGATAAAAAAGGAAAAATCCAAGAAAGAGAAGATAAAAAAAGTGAAGAAAGAGAAAATGCCCAAAAGCAATAAATAATACGGAAGGAGCATTTTAGAAATGGCAATCAATTTTCCTGCAACCTCAGGGCAACCAACAGATGGTAGTTATACACATACTGTTGGTAACATAACATGGTTATGGGATGGACTTACTTGGAGATCTGGAGTCTCTAGTAGTACAAATGAATCTGACCCAATATTTACTTCTTCTACTGCAGGTAGTATTACTTCAACAAATATTGCTAATTGGAATACTGCATATAGTTGGGGAGATCATAGTCAAGCAGGATATTTAACTTCTCTTGGAAATGGGGGTGGTGCTTCAGTAACAGCATCAGATACTGCACCTACATCACCTAGTGATGGAGATCTTTGGTGGCAATCCGATACTGGATATTTAAAAATATATTATAATGATGGAGATTCAACCCAATGGGTAGATGCTAGTCCTGCAGGTGATTACGGGTCAGGCAGTGGCGGCGGTAGTGGTATTTCATTAGCAAGTATATCTGTTACTAGCAACCCTGTTGGTACTGCCGCACTAACATATAATAATGCTAATGGAGTATTTTCATATACTCCACCAGATTTATCAGCATATCTAACCTCACTTGGTGATGCTGCTGGTGTTACTACCACTAAAATAACTTATTGGGATACTGCGTATGGTTGGGGTGATCATGCTAATTCTGGGTATTTAACATCATATACAGAAGTAGATACACTTGACACTGTAACTGGTAGAGGATCTAGCACTAATAATAATCTTACTTTTGGTGGAAGCACGGATTTCAATGATCAAATTCAAGTTGCTGATGATGTAGTATTAAATTTTGGTGCAAGTCAAGATGGTCGTATCTCTTATACATCCTCTACCGATACATTTTATATACGAGCTCCTGGTGGTAGCGCGAATTTAATTCTTGGTTCTGGTCCTGCGGTTAGAATTACAAGTCAGGATGGTCTAACTGATAGAGCAGTATTTTCATCTTCTGGTGCAACTATCACTGGTTCTCTGACTGCTGGTGGTTTAACTTATCCAACTACCAATGGAACTAGTGAACAAGTATTGTCTAGTGATGGTGCAGGAAATGTACAATGGGTTGATCAATCAAGTGGACCTACAGGTCAGATTTATAGTATAGCAGTAACAGCACCATCTTCCTCAGTATATAATTTAAGTGGTATTGATAGATTAGGTAGCGTTTCTGGTGATAATGAATCTATTACTGTCAATGAAGGAGATACTATTGAATTTGTTTTAAGTAGTGGTGCAAGTCATCCATTTTATATAAGAGATACTTCTGGTGGCACTTCTGTTAGCAACCCAACGATTTCTAATCAAGGTGCTACATCAGGACAAGTATCTTGGACACCACAGATAATTAATGGAGGATCTGTTGGATCTTATGTTTATCAATGTGGTAGTCACCCTGGTATGGTCGGAACAATTATTGTTCGCGCTAGAAATACTGCTAATGAAATTGATACTCTTGATAGTGTAACTGATAGAGGTGCAATTACAACAAATGCATTGGAGGTAGGGGAACTTACTAGCGCCGGAAATGTAAGTGATTCAATAGGTCCACTAAGAAGACTTGGTGTTGAAGTTAAGAGTGCTGCTTATACATTAGTTACTGGTGATGCTGGTAAAATGATAGTTCAATCTGCTGCATCACAAGGTATAACTGTACCCAATGGATTTACTGCTGGTGACATGGTTACTATAGTAAATCAAACTGCTACGAATATAAACATTTCACAAGGTTCTGGACTTACTTTATATAATACTGGTGATGCTAGTACCGGTGCTAGAACTTTATCTGAACGTGGAGCATGCACTCTTGTTTTTACTGATGCTAATACTGCATATATTTCTGGTTCTGGATTAAGTTGATATGATGCAACAAATGATGGTTGGATATGGTAACTACCAAGGTTCCAATGAAATATATTCAACTAAAGGAACTTTTACTGAAACTGTTCCTCAATCAGCAACTGTAGTTACCATAAAAGTATGGGGTGCCGGTGGAGCAGGTACTGGAGAAAATCTTGCTGTTCTTGGCGGTGCTGGTGGTCACGTTGAGGGAACAATACCCGTAACAGGTGGCAGTACTATTACTATACATGTCGGTGGGTCAAATGATGGATCTGCAACACAACCACATGATGCATCTGGTTATGGATCAGGGAGAGGTGGCGGATTATCATCTGCTATATACGGATCATTTGTATTGATTGCTGGTGGTGGCGGTGGATCTGGTCAGAAAGGTAACGGCGGTGGCGGTGGCGGCAATGGTTCTGGACAATCTGGCGATGGTCCAAATTATGGTGGTGGTGCATCGCAAAGTGGTGGAGGAAGCGGAGGAAGCGGAGGAACTGCACCATCAGGAGTAAGTGGTGGTAGTGGAACATCTTGGAATAATGGTTCTAGTTTAGTTAATGGTGGATATGCTGGTGGTTCTGGTATAGCTACAGGAAACCGTGGTGGTGGCGGAGGTGCTGGATACTATGGTGGTGGTGGCGGAGGTGGATATGATAGCGGTACTGCTAGTGGCGGAGGTGCTGGTGGAGGATCTGGAATAATTATTGGTTCTTGGTCTAATAGTAGTTCCAGTCAAGGTGGAAAAGGATCTGCAACTGCAGCAGATTCAACTGATCTGGATTATATTGATGGTTATGGTGGTGCAGGTCAAGATGGATTAGTAGTTTTAATATACGAATAAAGGAGTATTAACATGATGCAACAAATGTTAGTTAGTGGTAGTGCTACTGGTTACTATGGACCACCATTCAATCAAACATATTACTCTAATACTACCATAACAATTCCGAATGGAGTGACATATGTCAACTATATTGTCCATGGAGGTAAAGGTGGTCAGGGTGGTAGTTCCACAGTTTCTAATAGTGGTGGCGGAACATTCGGGAATCAATCGGGTGCTGTTGGTGCTCAAGGACAAAAATTAGAAGGTGCTCTTATCAATGTTGCCGGACTAACATTAACACTTACTATTGGTGGTACTGGTGGTGCTGGCGGTGGAAATAATGGTAATGTTGCTGGTGGTACTGCAGGTATTGGATATTATAATGGTGGTCCTGGTGGAAACCAACCTGGCGGTGAAACTTGGGGTAGTGCGGGATCAGGTGGGGGTGGAGGTGGAGCCTCTGCTATTTCTAATGGAGCTACACTTATAGTATTATCCGGTGGAGGTGGAGGTGGAGGAGGTGCTGCTGCCAATCTTTCTTTTATACCAATAGCAGGAACTCAAACTGATGCTTTTAGTAGTACTTTAGGATCTCCTAATGTTGGTGGCACTGGAGGTGCAGGATCCAGTTCTGGTAATGCTTCATCTGGTGGCGGTGGAGGTGGTTCCACTGGTGGAACTGGTGGAGGTGCGGTGTCAGCAGGAAACCACATTTCTGGTTACGGTGGTACTGGAGGTTCGGGGTATTATAATCTTGCATATCATGATGATGTTACTTCCGTAATTTCATCTAATGTAAATACTACAGGTTTTATTACCATTAGTTATTCTTAAGACCATATAAATATGATTATAGTCATGTTTAATAATTATGGATTCCGCAACTCTCAGATCTGAATTTGAAGGTCAACTCAAAGATGCCGAAGCAAAAATTGCTCAAGCAGAAGAGCAACTTACTAAATTGAAAGAATATAAAATTAAGTTGGTTGGTGGTTTAGAAACTCTAGATCTACTTTCAAAAGAAGAAACAAAAGAAGAATGATTCCATCATGGCAGCAATCCCACTAAATCTATTACTGGAGAAAGGAACGGACTTTGATGCCACCTTTAATATCCAGAATGAAGATAACACAACTCCTCTTAATCTGACTGGATATACAGCAGATGCTAAGATGCGTCGTAGTTATTATTCAACAACTTCTACAGATTTTACTGTCGGGTTTGTTGATCGTTATAATGGCATTTTAAAAATTTCAATGACTAATGCAGCAACAGCAGCATTGGATCCTAGACGTTATGTTTATGATATTGTATTGACATCCCCCCAAGGAATAAAAACTAGAGTTATTGAAGGTATCTTAGAAGTAACACCGGGAGTTGTTTGATGCCTAACTATAATATTTCAGTTAAATCATCAAACTATAATGTACTTTCTGATCCTCAGAAAAAATACAATGTAGGTGTTAACTATGAGATTCCTAGTAAGTATCTACAATATGGTAATGAAATTCTTGATACTACAAACTGGGTATTTGATGGAACTACATCAGACTATCCATTAATTGATCAAGCAGGAGATGCATATACTCCAGTCAATGATCAACAATTAATCGTTGCTATTAATGGATTAGTTCAAGTTCCTGGAATTGATTATACTATTAGTGGCACAACTATTATCTTTAATACTGCACCAACTGCAGGAGATACGGTATATGTTGTAGGACTTTCCACAACAGCTGATTTAACAAGAACAATTAATTTTGTTATTGATTCTGGGTCCGCGCCAATGTCTTCTGGTATTAAAGGAGAAATGACATTAGATGTTACTGGAGAGATTCAGTCATGGACTATTGTTGGCGACCAAGATGGTCAAATCCAACTGGACATTGGAAAAGTTGACTATGCAAACTTTCCAAATTTTGCATCTATATGTGGTACTGAACGACCACAGTTAGGAGATATTGCAAGTAACTCAGTCCAAAGAAAAAATACAAATACTACAATTTCATCTTGGAACAAAGCATTAAATGCTGGAGACCTTTTACAATTTGAAGTTGTCTACGCTATAAATATACAGAGGTGTATGGTTTCTATGAAACTAGCACTATAAGCTTTGTATAAATAACATTATCATAGGTAAGATATCCAAGGAGATCGTTTAGATGGCACTTCTAGTCACAGACCAGGGTGAAATTGATTCGCTACGTACACTACTGAACGCGACTCATAAAATTCCCAGAAACTTAGTTCTAAAACTATACACCAGTAATACAACCCCTGCTGAATCGGATGTTCCATCAGTAGCAAATTACTACGAACCATACGATGCCAGTAACTCTGCTGGTTATGGTGTAAGCCCTTCCACGGGTTATCCTGAAGTAATTAACAATCGTACTGAAGAAGATCAAGACTTCACCGAACAGTATGGTATCCTTCTCAATGGTAACCGTTGGGATATCGGTACAACCCTAAATGCAATTGCAACAGGAAGAACCGCTGACGGAACTTCCGGAACTTATTCAATTACAGTTAACGATGCTGCTGATATTAAAAAAGGAGACTATGCAGAAGGTGCTGGTATCCCTACAAACACCTATGTTGTTGATATCCAAGGTCTAGATCTTGAGCTGAGTCAGCAATTGACTGCAACTATGAGTACAACTGCAGTTTCCTTTGGTAGAGGTAGAACTACCGCTTCTTACCCCGAACAAGTTTTCACTTTCACTTCTGCTGCTGGTAGCGTTTACGGATACTACCTATCTCGTGCAAACAACATGCCTGTTACTCTACAAGGCGTAGTTGATGGTGGTAGTGTTGCTTCAGGATCTCAAATTACTAAGTCTGGTTGTAAAGGTGTTATTGGTAGCAACTACGTTAACCTTCTTGATGTTAATGTAACTCCAACGATTACTTCTGGTGTTTCTGGAACATATGAAATTGCAGTTGATTCTGCAACCAATGTTGCTATTGGTCAGAGAGTCACTGGTACTGGCATCGCAGCACAAACTCGTGTTGTTGGTATTTCAGGAACAGCAATTTACCTAGACAAAGCACTTACTGGTGCTGCTTCTGGTACTGCAACATTCCAAGTTAATGTCGCAGAAAATCTAACTGTTGGTATGGCAATTTCTCAAACTGCAACGCCAAATGGTATTGCTGCTAACACGACTATTGTTGGTATTGATCTAGAAACCAAAACTGGCGAAATCGGTCCTCGTGTATATCTAAGCGAATTGCTAGTTGATAACATTCAGGTATCTAACGGTAATGATGCAATTCTGTATGATTTCTCTATTGTTACTTCAGATCCCGGTGGTAGTGCAATTGACCACAACTTAAACCCTGGCGATGTTATCTACATTGCACAAGGTACTAGTAGCTCCTTGCCAGCTGCACACTACACCGTATTTGAGACTCCAACGTCATCAACATTTACCACAACTCCTGCTTTATCAGGAACTGGTGATGCGACTCTTTACTCTAGTATTTTCTTTGCAGAAAGATTTACTAATGGTCCATACGCTATTCAAAACAACGGTGACCAAATTAAGGTTACTCTAAACGTCAGCCTAGACTGACCCTATATACTAGAGACCCAGTTTTTAGTTATCTTTTGTGGGGGTTGCAATTTTGCAATCCTCATTTTTAATGCTTGTTAGTGTATGTCCGTTTATTCCTATAATACACAAGGAATATTTCCATCAATCATTCGCGCTGCGAGTGAGGGTTTGGGCAGCTTTTCATATGTTTATGAACCAAGTATCATTGATCGGTACAATGAACTTGATTATGGTTCATTAGAATTTAATTCAACTCCAGTAACTGAAACTGAAACTGTANNAGTAGANAATTTAAATGCTACTNTAACAAATACATTTTTAACAGATTCAGGNACNGGAACAGGNACTACTGGTGGNTTTAATATNGGTAGACATATTAGATTCAACAGCACAAATAAACCTAGAACNGTAGAGTTNAGTTTACCAAACAATATTAATTCTTCACTAACCTTTGAAGTAATNAGAGGTAATGANAATAACGGTGGTGAAGATCCAGATACTGTAGCAGAAAGTTTAAACTTAGAGTATTATGATGGAAGTTCATGGANTTCTATTGATNCTGTANTAGCACATAATGANACTACATTNNATACTTTAAANTCTGTAGAGATTACAATNCCTNNTGNAGCGAGAACAGCNGGAACACANTTTAGNTTAATNCAACNAGATCATAGTGGCAACAACTGGGATCACTATGGATTAAAATCAGTAACATATACACATACAACAACTCCAGTATTACCAACAATAAATTTTGGTAATATTTCAGATATCAATGCCACACTAGAAGATTACGGCAGAGTTGTTTATGTAACTAATGTAGAATCCTTCGGATTTGTTAAGGTTGTTAGTGAGTCTTCTTGGAAAGCAACTAATACTTACGAAGGTATCGGTATTGCGTTTACCTTTGGTAAGCAGACTGCACCGGCAGTATATGGTTATATTGTTGACGGAAAAGTCAAAGGTCTTAGTCTTGGTGGTGCAAGCACAGAGGTATTTTCTCCGAAGCACGATGGTGTTGGAAGTACCTCTGTACTCGGACAATCGCCCATCGGTATTGGTGTTGGCGTATTTGGTTCTGGTACTCTATTTACGATTGCAAGTACAGATGATGCATTCGTATCAACATGGACTAGTAGCGGATATATTAGCAAGGTTACAGGTGCTGCAAGAGATATTACTCTTGTACATGAAACAGGATTTGGAGATCTATTCACCCTATCTAATGGACAGCAACGCGCTACAAATGCGTTCGTTGGATCTGGTGGACTTAAACTGGTTAGTAGAAAACCAGAACTTCCTGAACTATCAGACGAAAAACATACAGAAAAATACATCAATGATAGTATCATTGAATTCTCTAAGGAAGACTATGGTTATCTAACTATATGTCATCCAAATGATATTGAAGATGTATCAGGAACATTATCTGGAACATCTTCTGGATGTATTGTACGTGTAGGATCAACTGCGAGTATTGATCCAGGAACAACTTATGGTATAAGTCTAGGTGCTAATGCTCCTAGTAACTTTATTGACTATGGTCTAATATCAGAATCTGCTGCGCCACAGGTAGACTTTGGTAAAATATTAACGACAGGTAATCTCATTCCGTTTGGATTGTTCCATCTTGATCCAGAAAATGGAGCACAGTTTGCGTTTAATCCAACTTGGACAAGTAGAGGATACATTAGTAAACTTACTGGTGAAGCTAGTGTTCCTCTGGATGTATCTGTATTTGGTACAGGAACCATCAGGAAACTTGGTGGAGATTCCATCACGAACTTTGCACTACTGCAACCGGGTGATGGTTTATTCGGATTCCGTAGTGATACCGAAATTGGTATTACTGCTGGAATTACTGGAACCGGATTTATTCCAACTCTTAATGGCGCTGCAGATTCAGTTACCTTTAATCCAGAAGAAAAAGATTTATTATTCTCTCTTATTGGAGAAGCAACATTCTCCTTTAATCCCAACTGGGTTGGTAGTGGTGTTCTATTCACTCTACAAACTGCAGTTGAGAAAACTGTATATGACTATATTGGATCTGGAAGAATCTTCGGATTTAATAATCTTGAAGAGAAGAAAGTATATGATTACAACTGCAGTTCTATCGTTGCTTTCCCAGAGAGCGACTATGGATTTATTATCAATACGGGAGCAATTACATGTATTGATGTTGATGGTGTTATTTCTACAAATGAAACAACAACGTCTGGATGTATCAAAGTACTTAATACATTAACAATTGATCCGGGTGTTACTTATTCAGTAAGACCTCAAAGTACTATTGTAACTGGTTTCCTAGATTATGGATTAACTTCAGAAAACGCAGCTCCTCTTGCAGACTTTGGAGATATTCTTGGTACTCCACGTCTAGGACTACCAGGGTGTATCTATGGTCACATTGATATTACAGGTGAATCTGTTAATAATTTTGCACCCAACTGGATATCCAGAGGATACATCAGTAAACTTATCGGTGAAGCTAGAGTTCCTCTTGACGTTACTGTATTTGGTACAGGAACTATTAGGAAACTTGGTGGCGATTCTATCACCAACTTTAGTCTACTACAACCAGGTGATGGTTTATTTGGATTCCACAGTGAATCTCAAATTGGTATTGGCGTTGGTATATTTGGAGATGGATTTATTCCAACTCTTAGTGGCGCTGCAGATTCTGTTACCTTCAACCCAGACGAAAAAGATCTTCTGTTCTCCCTTACTGGAGAAGCAACGTTTACTCACAATCTTAACTGGATTGGTAGTGGTGTTCTATTCACTCTACAAACTGCCGTTGAAAGAACTGTATATGATTACGTTGGTTCTGGTGGACTCTTTGGATTCAACAATCTTGAAGAAGTCAAGGTTTACAGTTACAACTGTAGTTCTATCGTTCCTTTCCCAGAGAACGACTACGGATTTATTATTAACACAGGAGCAATTGCATGTGTTAATGTTGACGGTGTTATTTCTGCAAGTGAAACAACAACATCTGGATGTATCAAGGTACTCAACTCGTTAACAATTGATTCGGGTGTTACTTATTCAATAAGACCTCAGAGTACTATCGTATCTAGTGTCTTAGATTACGGATTAACTTCAGAAAACGCAGCTCCTCTTGCAGACTTTGGACATATCCTTGATACTCCACGTCTCGGAATGCCGGGATGTATTTACGGTCACATTGATATTACAGGTGCATCGGTCAATAGTCTTGCGCCTAACTGGATATCTCAGGGTGTCATTAAACTTTCTGGTGAAGGTAGAGTTCCTCTTGACGTTGCTGTATTTGGTACAGGAACCATCAGGAAACTTGGTGGCGATTCTATCACCAACTTTAGTCTGTTGCAACCTGGTGATGGTTTATTCGGATTCCGTAGTGATACTGAAATTGGAATTGGCGTTGGTATATTTGGAGATGGATTTATTCCAACTCTCAGTGGTGCTGCAGATTCTGTTACCTTTAATCCAGAAGAAAAAGATTTATTATTCTCCTTTACTGGGGAAGCAACGTTTGCATTTAATCCCAACTGGGTTGGTAGTGGTGTTCTATTCACTCTACAAACTGCAATTGAAAGAACTGTATATGACTATGTTGGATCTGGTGGACTCTTTGGATTCAACAATCTTGAAGAAGTCAAGGTTTATAGTTACAACTGTAGTTCTGTTGCACCATACACCGAACCAGATTACGGATTTATTATTGATCCAAATGCAGTTTCTTGTGTTGATGTTGACGGTGTTATTTCCACAGATACAACATCTACAACTGGATGCACCAAGGTACTCAATTCGTTAACAGTTGATCCCGGTGTCACTTACACCATTACTCCACAATATACAGTTCCATCTTCTACTCTGGATTATGGATTTGTTGCAGAAAATGCTTCACCTCTGGTTGATCATGGTCATATTCTTGGAACTCCAAGACAAGGATTACCCGCATGTATTTACGGTGAGATTGATATCTTTGGAGTTGCTGATATTAAATTCACTCCAAATTATATTGGTCGTGGATTTATCTACCTTGACGGTGTTGCAATATCTCCACTGTTTGCTAGAAACCTTGGTAGTGGTGAGATCAAACTTAGCGGAAATTCCAAGACTAACTTTAGTCCATCACAACCTGGTGATGGTTTATTCGGATTCCGTAGTGATACTGAAATTGGTATTACTGTTGGAATTACCGGAACAGGAACTTTATTTGGATATACAGGAACAGCAGAGTCTCTATCTACAATTCCTCCAACCGAACAACCAATCTTCACATTTGTTGGAACATCTGGAGATCCCGGAATCCTTCTTGCACATGAAGGTTCTGGTTCCCTGTTCGCAGTCAGTGGTGGAGATCTTAGAGTTCAATATGCATATGAGACTACTGGTTCTATTACTCTATGTTCTAAGAAACCAGAACTCAGTGAACTTTCAGAAGAGAAGCATACTGAAGTTTACAGTATGGATCTCTGCAGAGACGAACCCGAACTTGATTATGGAAGAATCGTTGATCTTTCTGCAAATAGTGTATGTGTTGATGTTGATGGGGTCGTTTCTACAAATACCACATCGTCTTCTGGATGCACAAAGGTAACTCTAGGATCTACATTATCAATTGATCCTGGAGTAACTTATACATTAACTGCATTTACAACTGTACCAACAGTATTCGCAGACTATCAAGATGTATCAGATACAGAAGATGGACTGACAGATTACGGACATATCCTTGATACTACCGGTCTTGTCTGTCCATTCGGTCAACTTGATTCACTTAAGGGTACACTGGTTGAGAAGTATATTCGTAATACTTCTATATTCACGGAAAGCACAGTCATCAAGATTGGTGGTGATGCATTTATTGTTGTTCCTCCACAATGGAACAATATATCTCCACCGATTCTTGTTCGCAATGCAGCGATTCCATTATTCAGTCTACGAACATTTGGTGGTGGATCTCTATTCGGATTCGGTGGTGCTACAGAAAGCAGAAGATACTCACCAGACGAAGTACAACTTCTATTCAAAGTATCTCCTGGTCCATTCAGCAGATTTGTTACTTACGACTGGCAACCTTCTTGGGTATCTCAAGGTACAATTCCAGTTTCCGGAATTGCAGAAACTCCAAGGGCAAGAGCATTTGCAGGATTTGGTTCACTATTCGGAATCAATGGTGCAGCGGAAGCAGTATCATTCAACCCACCAGATATTACCACAGACATCAAACTATCTGGTGTTCTCGCAGAAAGCTTTACTATTCCATACACAGGAACAGGAAGTCTATTCACTGTTAATAATCTGGTTGAACGTGTACTTGTTCATCACTTCGTATTTGGAACTATCAATGTTTCTGGTGTTGCTGCAACTCCAAGAGCAAGAGACTTTATTGGAAGTGGTGCTATCTTCTCCAATGGAGTCACTTCAGAGTCTATTACCAAGAGACTTCCGGCATTTACCGCACATATCAAATTTGGTGGTACATCCGAAGAAGTATTCTCTGCCAATCCTCCAGAAGAAGGAACTGAAATCAGACTATCTGGAGATACAACTCCTCAGATTCTTACATTTGCAGAGCAACCATTTGGAGTTATTCCTGTCAGTGGTATTGCCAAGACACATTATGTTCCAAGTGTTGTTGGTACTGGTACATTCAGGAAGTTCTCTGGTGCATCCGAATCTCTCACTGTCAATCCAGAAGAGAAACAAATGCTCTTCTCCTTTATTGGAGAAGGAAAAGAGACTCATACCGAGAACTATGTTGGTGTTGAAAAAGCAATCAGAATTCGCAGAGGTGCGCTATCTGACTTTGAGACCTTTGATTGGCAACCATCTTGGGTTGTTACTGGTACTATCCCAGTTAGTGGTGAAGCAAAAACAAACTTCAGTCTACTACACAATGGTTCTGGTTCACTCAAAACACTTTCCGGATCTGCAGAATCTCTTACTGTCAATCCAGAAGAGAGACAAATGCTCTTCTCGTTTACAGGAACGAGAATTGCAGAGATTACATCTATTGCTGAATTTAGTACTGGTTCTCTATTCGGAATTGGCGGTCTATCAGAATCCTTCACTGCATCACCAGAACTACAAGCTGATCTAAGAATTTCTGGTGATGTATTTGTCCGATATGTTCCTAATAACATCGGATCAGGTAATATATTCGCTATCAATGGTGCTGCAGAATCTATAACGTTTAATCCAGATGAACGTCAGATGCTCTTCTCCTTTATTGGGGAAGCATCAGAATCCTTCAGTGCTACTGAAATCAGACAGATTGAAGTTGATATTACTGGAGAAGGTCAAGAAAATCTTACCAGTGTATACACAGGTTCTGGTTCTGCTCAAATTTCTGGTGTTGTTACAGAGAAGTTTGTTCCGAACAACATTGGATTTGGTAATATCTTTGCTCTTGCAGGTAGTGCAGAATCTATTACCTTCAACCCAGACGAGAAGCAAATGCTCTTCTCCTTTACTGGAGAAGGCACAGAAAGAATTCTTGTCCGAGAAATCAGTCAAGGTGGGACATTTACATTCTCTGGTACATCTGGAGATCCATTACTTACATTCGCAGAACAACCATTTGTACAGACGAAGATCAGTGGCAAGGTATTCTTCACCACTCATCGCAGTATTGTTGGTACTGGTTCACTCTTTGGATTTGGTGGAGTATCAGAATCTACTGGAGTTGTACCACAGACAGAACAAGTTCTGTTCAAGGTCTCTGGAGATTCTATCAACAAAATCTCCGTACTACATATTGGTTCTGGTTCACTCAGAAAACTATCAGGATCTGCAGAATCGGTTACCTTCAATCCAGACGAGAGGCAAATGCTCTTCTCGTTCATTGGTGCGGGAACAGAAAATACAACTGCAAGAGAAGTCAGTCAAGGTGGATTGTTCAAGGCATCAGGAGAAGCTGGTGTTCTTGTCAGATTTGCACATACTGGGGAAGGAACAATTCCTCTCAGTGGAAATGCAACTACCACAAGAGCAAGAGATTTTGTTGGGTTTGGTATTATCCCAACTCTATCTGGTGCAGCAGAATCTCTCACAGTCAATCCAGACGAGAAGCAAATGCTCTTCTCGTTTGCGGGAGAAAGAATATCAGAAAAAATTACCGCAAAAGAACTTGGTACTCCAGGCAAGTTTACACTTCAGGGAACTTCGGGAGATCCATTACTCACATTCTCCGAACAACCATTCGTTAAAATTAATGTTAATGGTGTTAGTACGAGTATCAGATCCCGTGCTTATGCCGGATCTGGAACATTGTTCGGATTTATTAATGGAGATGAAGCATTTGCACGTGCTCCTTATATTGCAAGTGGTTCAATTGCAATTAGCGGATTTGGAATTGTACAAGTTGAGTTATTCCAACCACCTCGCACATATGTCTGGATGATTTAATTATATAAATAGATTTAGAAAAAACTGTGCGCTAATAATGACCACTCAGGTACAATTTAGAAAGGGCACAACTTCCGAACACGCACTATTTACAGGTGCGTTAGCTGAACTTACGGTAGATACCGATAAAAAAACAGCGGTTGTACATGATGGTAGTGATATTGGAGGGTTTGAACTCCAACGAACGAGATGGGAAGTTGTCAATACAGATACAAATTTATCATGTGGATTACGATGGTTAGTTGACACATCTGCTTCTACATTAACATTACAAATGCCATATGAATCAGCGGGAGTTGTTCCTCACGTTGGTGATATGTTAGAACTAGTTGATTTTAAAGCAGCGTGGGCTATAAATAATGTTACGTTGACAACTACTGGTGGTCAGCAGTTTTTGAATAAATTTGGAAATACTGATTCCACGTTTGTTCTTGATGTAGCTGGTCTATATGTTCAGTTTATTTGGGATGGAACTTACTGGAGGATCATGGCATGAGTTTATATCTTAGTGCAAGTACTGCAACACAAGAACAAAATGTTGCCAATTCAAACGACTTTACCGTACACGCTCTGAGAAGAGATAAGGACGGTATGCTTCATTATACTAATGCGAGATCAACTGAAGACGTAGTTTACGATTTTCATAGAACTGATGGAGAAGAATATAAAGATTTTCTCCAAGGAACTGAATATGTAGATGCAACACCTAATGTTGCGAGACAATATTCAAATGACACTGATGATAAATACCAACAGTTCAGGTTTGATTTCAGACGCTTGACATATTTCATTGATGATGATGGTTACTTAGTTGCAAGACTAAATAAATCATATGATCATAACACTCAAGGACCTAAGTAAGGATTTAAAAAATGGCAGATTTTAGACTCGGCAGACTGAAGTTTAAGTGGCGCGGTGATTGGACGGCGAGCACTGCTTATGTCATTGACGATATTGTCAAGTACGGTGCAAACGCATATGTCTGTACCACCAATCACACTTCCGCAAATACGGAAACTAGTTTTTATTCTTCCGACCTAGGAAATTGGGATCTTCAAACAGAAGGTCTTAGAAATCGCGGAGAGTATCAAACGACTGGAGTTTGGTATTCACTAAACGATCTTGTCAAGTACGGCAATACGGTATATCGTTGTACTACGGCACATACTGGTCCTGCAAGTTTTGACTTTGCTAAATTTGAAGCTTATTCGGAAGGTCTAAATTTTGAAGATACTTGGTCTTCCGCAACTATCTACCAAAAAGGTGACATTGTAACCTTTGGTGGTTACACATACACAGCACAACAAAATTCTACTAACGTAGCACCAAATACGGATGAACTTTATTGGAAAGTTCTTTCAACCGGTTTCTCACCACAAGGTGATTTTGATAGCAACGAAGTATACGAACCAGGAAATCTTGTCAAGTATGGTGGTAATGCTTACTCATGTAAACTTACCACAACTCCTGAGTCTTACACTATCGCCACTATCAGTGGTGATGGCAGTGAAGTAACAGTTGTATTTGATGCTGCTCAACCTGCCGCACCATTTGGTGTTGGTGATTTAGTAACACTTTCCGGAACATCTGCTGCTCAATACAATACAACATTCCGCGTCAAGTTATCTACGACTACCGGATTTACGATTGAAAGTACTGAGACTGCTAGTGCTACCGGCGGTAGTATTGCTTATATCCCATATCCAACTAATACAAGATTCTGGGATTTAGTTCTTGAAGGTTTAAACTGGAACGCTGCATGGAATAATGGCGCAGTTTATCAACTAGGTGATGTCGTTAACAGAAACGGTAACTCTTACGTTTGTATTAGATCTAACACTACTGGTGCAGCAACCGCTCCAGAACTTGATACTACTGCAGTTTATTGGAACTACGTATCTCAAGGTGGTGACGCTGCTCAGGTACTACAAGAGACTGGTGACCTTCTGTATCAGTCTGCATCTGGTATTAACAGAATTGCTCTACCAGCAAACCCAAATACTGCAACTGTAGCAGAACTTAAAGAAGCAAGCGGTCAGATTCTGACTGTTGGAGGTTCACCTATTCTACCAAGATGGGAATCTAATAATGTATCAAATGCTGTTTACTACGTAACCAAAGAAGGTTCCGATTCAAATAGCGGCAGATCAATCTCGCGAGCATTTGGTAGTTTACGTTATGCTTGTGATACTATTAATGCTTTAACTGGTGCAGACGCACCCAGTTCAACAAATCCTATTGCAATTTACCTCAAAGCAGGTGTCTACGAAGAAACTCTTCCAATTGTAGTTCCCGAATTCGTTTCTATTGTTGGTGATAACCTAAGAACTTCAAAGGTTAAACCAAAATCTGGTTTTAATTCCACTTCTCAAAATCTGAGTCTTTCAACAGCAGCAGATCACTTCCAGTATGGAGATATCGTTTCCAACTCAGCTGGAACTAAGACTGCTAGAATTTTAGAATCTCAAACAAATGTTGTTACTATCCAGCAAGTTACTGGTGGTACTTGGAATACATCAGATAAGTGGACAAATACTGTTTCCCATTCATCTGCTGATGCTGCAAATCTTTTAGTTGCTAACAAAACTTTCCTTGCTCATGAAGCATACTACAAATTTACTGTAGATCAAGGTTCAAATCCTACCGGTGCTGGTTCTGATGTCCGCACAAGATTGGAAGAGTTTGTTGTAGAACTTGCTGCTCAAGTAAGATCCGGTGGTAATGATAGAGTTCATGCTTATGCATCTGCTGTTATTGGTGGTGGTGCTAATGCTATCACTACGGTTGCTTCAGAAGATCAAGTTCTGTTAGGCATCATTAGAGATGCTGGAATGCAAGTAGTTAATAATGAAACAGTAGCAGGAGCAACTGGTAACACCATTAATCAAGTAATTGATAATACAATTACCAATGATCCCGGAAACTGTGCAACTCAAACTGCCGCAGTCCAAACTCTTTGCGATATGTCAATTGATGGAATCAATAATGGTTCCATGTTAGTTACATCTAACGATCTTGCATACAAGACTATCACAACTGCTGCTGGTATTCCTAACCAGGAAACCACAATGTTCTTCCTGTCTACTGCAAATACCATTAAAGATATGGTATTTGAAGGCATGTCTGGATTTGTTCCTTATGCTCCAGATGATAAGAACACCGATCATGGAACGCTTAAAGGTGTATACTTCAGACTTAATCCAAATTCACCGATTGCTAAGTCACCTTACGTTCAAAACTGTGCCGCAATTGGTGGTGCTGCTGTAGGTGTTGTCCTTGATGGTGGTAGTCATGAACATTTTGACAACACCACAACTAAGTCAAACAAGTCAATGGTGTTTGACTCATATACCCAAATCCTTGATGGTGGTATTGGTTTCTATGTAACTAGAGGTGCTGCAACTGAGATTGTATCTTGCTTCACGTATTATAATCACATTTCATACACCTCCACAAGAGGTGGTAGAATTCGTGGTGTTTCTGGTAACTCTTCTTATGGTAAGTATGGTGCAGTTGCTAGAGGATTTGATGCTAATGAAGTTACCGTTGATGGTAAAGTCAAAGGTGGTCGTCTAGAAATTAATCCTGCTGGTGCTAAAGATGGAGGATTTACTCCAGGTGAAAGAATTATTGGTGGTACTTCAGGTGCAATTGGTGAGTTGATCAGCGATCAGTCACCTTCAGGTTACCTTTACTACTTCCCAATTACAGGAACCTTTGTACAAGGTGAAGTAATTACAGGACAACTTTCATCTGCATATATTACCCTCGTCAATAATACTGATGCAGTTACCGGACAAAAAGGTTTTGTCCTTACGGTTGTTGATCTTTCATATGGTCCTGACCAAGGTGGTTCTGTTGAGATGCAGGATAATGGATCTAATGATGACGCTGGTTCATACGTTATCTCCAACTCCAGCTATACTGCTCCGGATGGTAGAGGTTCGCTAACAGTCAACAGAGGCGCTCTAGGATCAACTGCAGCAGCGCACAATGGTACTACTACTGTAACACATTACCCAGAGAACGCAACTGCTGTATCAACCAGTTTGAGTGGTGCTATCAACTCTACCTCAACAGGTACTGAGCAAGCACCATACATCATGGGTGTTGCAAGCGTTACTGGAATGATTGCAAACGGTTATGTTGTTGTTAACCAGGAACTTTTCAAGGTTGTAGCAATTATCGCTGCAGACCAAATTGAAGTTGCTAGAGCACAAGACGGAACTGTTGCACAAAATCATGCACAGGGTGATGCAGTAAGCATTTATCAAACTAAGGTTACTACACAAGATGAACTAATTGAAGATGCTACAGATGCACAACTCTTCCTACGTATCAAACGTGCAGATCTCAACTTTGAAGCAAATGATTTTGTCAAGGTTGATAATGAATTCTTCCTTGTCTCTGCAGTAACTCCTGATACTACTGGTATTACTACGTTACTATTTGCTGACGAGAAAGTAATCGCTGCTGGCGATGGTCAAGACTTCAAGATTCGTTATCGTTATTCTCAAGTTAGATTAACTGCACACGATTTCCTAGACGTTGGTACTGGAAGTCAAGCAAATACAAACTGGCCTGGTCTTCCCCTATCACCAAATGTTCCTTCACAGGAAACTGACGAATCACGTCCTGGTCGTGTTTACTACGTATCTACTGACCAAGATGGTAACTTTGCAGTTGGTAAGTACTTTAAAGTTGAACAGGCAACTGGTAAAGCAACTCTAGATGCTTCTGCGTTTGATCTATCTGGTCTATCAAGTTTGAGACTTGGTTCTATCGGTGCTCAGTTGGGTGCTGCTATTAACGAATTCTCAACTGATGGCACGATGGCGCAGAACAGTAACGAGAAAGTTCCTACTCAGGCAGCAGTCGTTACTTATGTTAATAACCTAACTGGCGTTGATTCCGACTTTACAATTGGAGGAAACTTAACTGTTAAGGGAACTACAACTTCGGTCAATTCCGTTACTGTTACTTCTAAAGATCGTAACATTGAACTTGGTACAGTTGCTTCCGGTACTTTCACTGGTGACATCTCTTCCGGTTCAACTGATATCACTAATGTAAGTGATACAACTAACCTCGCACCTGGTGTTGCTGTCGGATTAACATCCGGTGGCGGTACAGTCACTATGTCTGGTTCATATACAGTTTCTGCTGTTAATGGAAGTACAGTTACATTAAGTGCTGTATTCCAAGGTAGTGGTAGTGCAACTGGTGCGATATTCAGTGCTGGTGGACCTTCAGATATCACTGGAGACGGTGGTGGTATTACCGTAAAAGCTGGTAACGACAAGACTATTTCTTGGTCAGCATCCGGTGATAAGTGGGTTCTTTCGGAGCATGTTGATATTGCTGCTTCCAAAGAATATCACGTTAACGGAACTTCGGTTCTAACTGAGACTACAGTACTGGGTGTATCATTTGACAATGATGTTACTCTTGCTGGTGGATCTGCTGATGATGTATCAGTTCCAACCCAATTGGCAGTTAAGACATACGTTGACAACCAGGTAAATGAAATAACCGCTATTGGTTATTTTGTTGCCGCAATGTAATTATAAATAACCATAACACCATAAGCAAGATCTAATAAGGAGCATTAACATGGCGTCAGGAGTATATGCAAAGGTGGACGTTGCGTCCGCCTCAACTTGGGAAACTTTGGTTCCCGTAGCAGGTTCAGGTAAAACAAAAGTATGTACAGTAAATGTATGTAATAGAACTTCAGGTAATATTACCGTAAGACTAGCATTAGCAAGCACTACAACTGTAGCAGATGCTGATCATATTGAGTATGGTGTTACTTTACCAGCAAATGGTGTTCTTGAAAGAACCGGTATTGTTGTTGATGAAACAAATGGCGTTCAAATTTGGTCATCTGCAGTTGGAATTTCTGCAGTAGCATATGGTATTGACGGAAACGCTTGATAATTCTGAACAGTTACTATAATAGGACAAATTAATGGCTCGCAAGTTAACAACCGCATCGGTTGCATCCCAACAAAAAACGATAAATCCGTATTCACAACCGTGTTTCACGGTTTATTCATTGCACCACTCACATGGTGGGGGATATTATCAATACGACCATAATTTTAATATTGTGGCAGCTGATCATGGCACTGGAGATTCTAGTGGTTTTGGGACATGGAGAACTTATACAACATCTGCTACTGAATTTTTTGAATCTAGTAGCAGTTATAATAGTACCCAAACCAGTTCCAATGCCTCTTCTAATGCCAGTTGGATTGTAGCCCATACACCCATGGTAGGATATTTGGGACATATGTCTCATAGTTCTGGTGGTTCTGGTGCTGGCAATATGGGTGGTTGGACCATGAGTGGTCGTGATAATGGACCATCTTATAGATCTTTTGGTTTCAGGGATGTCTGTCCTATTGTAAATGAAACGCATCAAGATTATGCAATTTTTTCCGGTGCTGCGGCAAATACCGAACCGGTCTTAATGTTCTTAAAAAGATCTGCGACTGAATATTATAATATGAGGCATAACGGTAGGTATTCACAGCAGACTGTCTTGCCTAGGCAATATGAAGATAGAGATGGTAATGCTGAGAATTACTATTCAACTTATGGCGGTTGTTGCTACAACAAAAAAACAAATAAATTCCTAGTGATGTATACCACTAGTAGTGGTCGGTTCAAACCTGTTGTTTATAACAACGTTCCGGATTTGCGAGAGTTTTCCCATAAAAACTCTAAAATCTATTCCGAGTCTACATCTGGTCAAAGTGATCAAAATAACAATAGCTCTCTATACGAATACTTCCACAATTCTGCAAACATTACGGAATATCAACAGATAGAAACCTGGACTACTTATAATAATGCAGGTAGTATGGATGAAGCCAGGTACAGACCTATTTGTTTCTTGTGTGACAACGGAGATATCGTAGCATTTGTTCAGTACAATGCCGGTGTTAATTTCTGGAGATGGAAAGGATCAGATCAAACGCATGATCAGAGACAGACTGACGGTCAACTCTCTCAGAATGGACACTATCACCACCAGATGTCTTGGACTACTTTGTATGGTTACGAGCAAGGCAGACAGTTTGGATCTAGATGGCAAGTTTCAAGTGATGGTAAGTTTGCTTGGGCATACTGTGCATCATATTATTACGGAGCAGGTGCTTATGTAATGATGGTCAGAATTTCTGATGGAAAACTTCTCAGGTATCAAACTAATGATAGTGGTGATGGAAGACATCCTTTCCCAATTGGACCAAGTTCAATGGGTTGGGGCAATACAGCGAATGGTGATGGTGGCGCTGGAATGAGAATTGGAGCGATTGATCTTAAATACGAAATGGATAAGCGCGATTATGGATCTGACCTTGGTTTAGATGGCGTCTACATGGCATATAACTTTGAATGTGGTCATTATAGTACGACTTATCCATGTCTCATCCCAGCAAAATATGATACTTCATTATTTTGTTCAGAACCCCACATGCCTAACGTTTCGGAGCTATAAAAAATGTCATTTATTGTATATAACACAAAAGATAACCATGCTATTGGTGTATATGACACCGAGCAGGCAGCACAAAACAATGTAAGTGTATCTGATACAACATACATAGTTGTTGAGTACGAATGGAAAGAAACTGATTATCTTGTTTCCATGAAGTTGGATGCTGATGGTGTACTTTCAAATAAATTTCCTGGTAAAACTATTGAAGAACAAAAAAGTTTAATTGAAATTGAAGATGCAGCTAAACGTTTAGTAGAGCAAGTAGCATTTAAAACAGAAAAAATTAAAATGGATTCTGCTGATTATATCAACGAATTAAAATGGAAACTAACCAGAGCAAGAGATAATGATCTAGTTAATGGTAACTCGGATAGTATGGCAGAAGTACTTGCAGAAATAGATTCTATTAGATCTAAATCCAATGCGGCAGAAGTTGCATTAAATGCTTTAACTACGGAAGAAGAAGTAATCGCTTTTGACGTTAAGGAACAATTCAACTAAATAAGTTAGATTGAGACCGTAAAAAATTCTGAGTATCACAAATGGCAAGAAGTATCACAACAAAACCAGCAACGGTAAAATCAAAAGTTCAAGATCCATATACACAACCATGTTTTTCAGTCTATGCTTGTGAGCATGGCACATATGGTTGTGGATGGATTCTTTTTGATCATAACATAGAACCAATTGCAAAATATGTGGGTGATGGAAACTACCACCACAATCAATTCAGAACATATACTTCTTACTCCCCGGAATTTTTTAATACTTACGCCGGTAGTGAATATATGGAAACTACTGGTCATGTATCTTCCAACAGTAATCGTGGTGGAAATACTTGTAATGTTGGTTACTTAGGACACCAATTTTATCCAAGTGTTACTGAGTATACTAAAACTGCAGGTTATGTAAGAGGTTGGCCTGCAGCACATGATTATTCATCATATGGTTTTAGAGATTGTAATGGAATTGTAGGTGATATTAATCAAGACTGGGCATGGTTCTCTAACAGAGAAGGTGCAGGTGGCACTACAAGGATGCACTTTGGTCAAAGAAGTACAACAAAATATCATAATTTGTGGCAGAGAGAAGGATCTAATTTTATTAATATTCCTTTGGTTAGTTCATCGGGTCCTAACAACAATGAGACTACGGATAACATGTTTTATGGTTCTAGTACCATTAATGTAAGGGCTAAGAAAGTTGTTGTAATGCAACATGAAAGTGGATATAAGCAACCAATTGTTTTTAATGATTTTGGTGTTGATATGAGAGCACTATCTTTGTCGGGTAGTTATTATTCTGGAACTCCTGAGGCAACAGCCGCCAAAACCCCTAGTGATTCAAAAATTTATCAAGCATTTGCATCTGCAAATGCAACTCCATATGATAGAGCAAATACTAGAGCATATAGTAGCTACTCTGGCGAGAGTGAAGCACAGTACAGATGTCAAACTTGTATTTCTGATGATGGACAGGTATATGCATTTACACAGACTCCAGGTAATGGTGCTGTCTTAGAGCATTGGAATGCTGCTGGTGCTTATCAAGGTGTTCTATGGAATCCAACTTATGGCACTTCATATGGTTACGAACAAGGAACTAGATTTGGATCTAGATGGCAAGTTTCAAGTGATGGTGAGTATTGGTGGGCATATTGCCCAATGTATTACTATGGATCAGGAATTGCCTTTGTAGTTGTACGAGTTAGTGATGGTAAGTACTTGAGGTATAGTACTAATGATAGTAGTTATGGAAGAACTCTTGCTCCTTTAGGTAGGAACAAAATGATCTTTATCCGAGATCAAAATAAAGATGATCCCGGTGCATATTATAAAGTTATTGACTTTGATTATGAATTTATGAGAAGAAATAATGGCGAGGAAATTAATGATTGGGACAGTAATAGAAGTGCTTACCTACTTGATGTTCCAGGAAATAGCACAGGATATCCATTCCTAATTCCATCAATGTATAACACATCTCTGTTTACATCTCAATTGGAATCAAACCAAGATTAAAAATATAAATAACAATAAACAAAACAAGTCAAATGGCATTTATTTATTTTGCTGAAGGTCCCAATTCAGAACTTCTTCCCGTTAACCTATTTCAGAATATGAATCCTTTTGATGGGGAAGAATTGCCAAGTGGTGAATATTGTATAGAATATGATTATGATAAAACTGCAGAAGAACTTGATAGTTTAAGATTAAATTCTGATCAAACTGCAGTTGTTAATAGATTCCCTGGTAAAACATTAGAAGAACAAAGAGTTCTTTTATTTGAAGAAGCAAAAGCATCTCGTAAAAAGTTGCTTAGAACTGATAAAGTTAATAGAATTAAGGCACTTATTTCTGATGTCATTGAACCTGTTGAATGGAGAGCAGAGAGAGCAAGAGATCTAGATTATCTAGAAGGTGAAAATGTAACTACTAGACAAAAAAAAGTTGCCGTATATAGAAAAGCAGCACGTGATGCTAACAATGCTCATGAAGCTTTACTAAATTCTCTTACTACGGTTGAAGAAGTTATAGCATTTGATCCGGATTGGACTAAAGAATTTTTTGCAAATAATCCGATTGATTTCTGATCATCATTAGGAATTATAAATACCCTTAGGAAACTAGGGGTATTTTTTTATGGCTCAACCTTCTAGCAGGTCCGAGCTAAGGGACTATTGTTTAAGACAATTAGGGTTCCCAGTTCTAGAGATCAATATAGATGACGATCAAGTTGACGATGCTATTGATGATGCATTGCAATATTATCGTGAGCGTCACTATGATGGTGTTGAAAGAATGTACCTCAAGCACCAGTTTACTGACGATGATATAACAAGGTTTACATCGGAAGATGAAACAGTTTCTACTGCTGCTCCAGATGCAGCAACTTGGGAAAACAGAAAAAATTACTTAGAAGTTCCTGATCATATATTTGGTATCAGTAAAGTATATGGTATCAGTTCAAACTTTGTAAGAAATAATATGTTTGGTATGAGCAACCAGTATTATTTGATGGATTTGTTTTCAAATGCATCAGGTACAGGTCTTGCTTTTGGTGGTTTTGATATGGTCAACTACTACATGATAAAGCAACACTTTGAAAATATTGATATGATTATCAATACTGGTTCATTGATTTCATATAGATTTAATTGCAGACAAGATCGTTTGTATATTGACATTGATCCAAAAAGAGTTATGAAAGACGAGTGGGTACTTATTGATTGTTTTAGGGCACTTGATCCAGAAACTTTTACTCAAGTGTATAATGATCCGTTTATTAAAAAATATTCTACTGCATTAATTAAAAGACAGTGGGGTCAGAACCTTATTAAATTTAATGGCATTCAGCTTCCAGGTGGTGTCAGCATGAATGGTAGGCAACTATATGATGATGCAGAAAAAGAAATTGCTGCTTTAATGGAAAAATCCAGCAGTACATATGAACTTCCACCAATGGATATGATCGGATGAAAAAGGTATACTTCCCACAATACGGTGGTAATAAAACCGAACAAAATCTTGTACAAGATTTAGTAGACGAGCAAATTAAATTGTTCGGTGCTGATGTTTATTACGTTCCTAGGGTTCAAATTAAAGATAAAACTTTAGGAGAAGTTATTCAATCAGAATTCAATCAAAGTTATATGATTGAAATGATGCTAGTTAATGTTGAAGGATTTGGAGCAGGCAATGAATTTGTTAGTAAGTTTGGTTTAAGAATTACTGACGAAATTACATTTGTTGTTTCTAGAAGAAGGTGGGAACAGTCTGCAAATCCTGCAATGAATTTAGCAGTAGATGGTAGACCGAACGAAGGAGACCTCATATATTTTCCATTAACAGAAGATACTTACGAGATCAAATATGTTGAAAGAGAACAACCATTCTTCCAATTGGGCAAACAGTATTTTTATGTTCTTACTGCTGAACTCTACGAGCAAGGAGCAGACAAGTTTGACACAGGGATTGAAGAAATTGACGATATTGAAAGAGATTTCAGTAACATCACAACCCTTAATCTTGGTATTACTACCAGACAGCAAGCAACTGGAACAGTTACCGTTGATTCTAGCGGCAGTATATCTGGAGCAAATGTAACTCTTGCAGGAACTGGTTACAATACAGCACCCTCTGTAAGTATTACTGGTGGAGGAGGGACAGGTGGTATTGTTGAGTCTACTATTGAAGATGGTGGTGTAGTGTCACTATCAATCGTTAATGGAGGAACTGGATATAATCCTGCAAACCCACCTACCATATCTATTGATGCTCCACCAGAAGCAGTTCAATTTATTAAAGATGAGCATGTTGTTATCGGAGGAATGGTACAACAAAGTGGTAGTAGAACTTGGACTTCATCCAATAGTGTAATTGAAGTAACTGCTCTTGGTGGTTTTGATCCGAACTATGCAACTACCACTCAGAAAAAATATTACTATTGGAAATTTGAAGATAGTAGAATCTCTTACGTTTACACATTTAATGGTACAGATGTAACAACCGTACCAGGACATTTTTATTACGACTCAACCAATCTTAAATATGTAATTAATGCTTATACAGATACTACTACCAGTGGTCAAAGAGCACAGATGTTTGATTTAGATAGCGCGACAATTGCTGAAGTTGCAGATTGGAACGGAGTTGACTATACCTTAGAGGTAATGAATCGTACTGGTAATTTCTTAGATGGAGATCTCATTAGAGGTGTTGAGTCTAATGCGATATATACACTAGGAACATTCTCAACAATTGATAACACAAGCACTGAGTTTGATCAGAATCAATCAATTGAAGATGGTGCGGATAATATTATTGATTGGGGTGAAAGAAACCCATTCGGTGAGTTTGGTAATTTTACAGGTAGC
The DNA here is from genome assembly GCA_002684915.1 of Verrucomicrobiales bacterium. Taxonomy (GTDB): domain Bacteria; phylum Verrucomicrobiota; class Verrucomicrobiia; order Limisphaerales; family UBA1096; genus UBA1096. The sequence goes on along the minus strand of NYWG01000069.1, from coordinate 4,302 downwards.
TTCTAATGTTAGGAACACAATTTTATAACGAAGCGGTTAGAAAAACCGTAATCGCTTTTGGAACATTATTCAATAATATTGAATTGAAAAAAACTGTTGATGGTCAAGTATTAGAAACTGAAAAAGTTCCTCTTGCTTATGGTCCTAAGCAGAAATTTCTTTATAGACTTCAAGGAAATGCTTCTGATGGTAGGAAGGTAGCAATCACTCTACCAAGAATTTATTTTGAAATGACTGGTATTGATTATGATGGTGCAAGAAAAACAGCAGCTACTCAAAAATATAAAACTGTTATTGATGACAACGGAAACGAAGTAAGAACTCAGTATGTCCCTGTTCCATATAATCTAAGTTTTGAAGTTGGTATTATTGCAAAGTCTCAAGACGACGGTCTTCAAATTTTAGAACAGATTTTACCTTTTTTCCAACCATCTCTTAACGTAAGTATTAAATTTATTCCAGACATGGATGAAGTTAGAGATGTCGCTTTCGTTCTCAACAGTGTAAATGTTGATGATGATTGGGAAGACGACTTTACTACAAGAAGATCTATTACATATACGTTATCATTTACTGCGAAGTCTTACATCTATGGTCCCTACACCAAGGCAGATGTTATTCGTAAGGCACGTGTCATTGAGACTATTGGAGATCTTAATGTTAACAAGAGACACGTTGAATTGTCATACACTCCTAAAGCAAAAGTTGATTATAATCAAGATGGACAAGTTGATGCTGCTGATGATCAATTTGTAGTCTCCACAGATGACTTTGGATTTAATGAAGGGATGGAATTCTTATGAGTAATCTAGAAGAAAATATGGAAGATGTCCTCAACATTAGTGCTGAACCTGTTGAGGAATCAAAACCATGCAAACCACAACCACCTAAGGTTGATGAGGATGATCGGGAAAAAGATTACCGATATACCAGAGGAGAACTTTACTCACTCATAGATCAGGGTCAGGAGGCGGTCAGAGGTGCGTTAGAGGTTGCTCAGGAAAGTGGGCACCCAAGAGCGTATGAAGTTGCTGTAGCGGCAATGAAGCATGTCTCAGACATGACAGAGAAACTTCAAGATCTTCACAAGAAAATGAAAGACTTAGATGAAGATAAAAAAGGACCATCTAAAGTTACCAACAATGCTATGTTTGTAGGTTCTACAGCAGAACTACAAAAGATGCTTAAAGAAATGGGCGGTGGAAAAAGGTAGATAAATACTAGTACTAGAACAATTATTATGATGGGAGATGATTATGATTTTATGGAGGGTATTGATGCTTTCCCTGCATACATCTATAAAACAAATTTTGATTTTAAATTCAATTCTTTTAAAGAAAAAGTAGATGAATATTTAAAAGATTCTAAAATACTATCTACAAAGCATAATTGGAATGATCCCGAAAATGGTGATGCAATTACCGGAGTTCATTTTAATAATGTTCATGATACTTGGGATGTTCCACATAACTGGGATGAGTTTCATAAATTTAATGAATATTTAAAATTTGTAGTTCCATTTTTAATGAATACATGGTTTCACGCACCTCCATGTAATATGTCAGTTAATGAATCTTGGATTAATGTGCATCGTAAAGGTGGTTTTACTGAGGCACACCATCATCAAAATGCAACTATTGCTGTAGCAGCATACTTAGAAGTTCCGGAAGGTAGTGGAAATCTTTTAATTGAGAATCCATTAAAACCTTATAAGTGTTCGGAACCTCTTGCAAATATAAATCTTTTATGGGGTCCAATTGAAGTAGAAACAAATGATGTTTTATTTTTTCCTGGTTGGTTAACTCACAAAACAGAAAAAAATCCAACAGACAATCCTAGATATGTACTGTCAACAAATTTAACACATCTACCTAATTACGAGGGTTTAGATGATTGGAATTATGTTGGAAGAAATAAATAAACATAACTGTTGGAATCTCATGAAATCATATAAAGAGATTAAAGATCTTTCAGAATCTGCATGGACAAAAAAATCTGGTCAAAATAAAGAAGGCGGTCTTAATGAAAAAGGAAGAAAGTCTTATGAACGTGAAAATCCTGGTTCTGATTTAAAAGCTCCATCAAAAAAGAAAGGAAATAAAAGACGTGCATCATTCTGTGCAAGAATGAAAGGCATGAAAAAGAAACTAACCAGTAAGAAAACGTCACGAGATCCTGACAGTAGGATTAATAAAAGTTTGAGAGCGTGGAATTGCTGAGTAAATCACTATAATTATTTGTATAACTTGTGCTATGACGATGAGATTAAATGCCTGCGACATCTACCGTTTAGAAAAAGCATGTAAAATGTATCAAGAACAAACTGGTTCGGAATACATGTGGGATCAATATGAAAATTTAATTGAAAAAATACATTACTATAAAGAAGAATATTGTCCTGATCAAACTTGCGAAGTCATGAACTCATAACAAATGGTGAGTATAATCACGCACATATATTATAGATAGTTGAGTTGCATAATGTCTAAAACTTACGTAACTAAACAAGAGTGTCAGGAGATGATTGATGACGCAATTCGTAAGCACAACCGTAATGCTGGACTTATTTCTATGTGTGTGGGTTGGGTTGTTCTCGCTCTTTTTGCTGAAGGTCTCCTCAGGCTCATAGGAATTATTCCTCCACTATTACCTTGGTTAAAAATTAGTTTATAACAATTATGAAATTTATTATTAGTTTTCTTTTTACGCTTTTTATTGCTGCTCCAGTGTGGGCAGTAGATGTCTCAATGGGTGCTGGTGGCAATCTAGTATTTGAACCTAATGAGATCACAATCTCTGCAGGTGACACAGTTCATTTTGTCAATGAAGCACTACCTCCTCACAATATTATTGTTGAGGCACGTCCAGATCTTTCTAGAGAAGCACTACTGTTTGCTCCAGGAGAATCACAAGATGTTGTGTTTGCTGACGCAGGAGATTATAACTTTTTCTGTGGTCCTCATCAAGGCGCTGGTATGACCGGCGTTGTACATGTAAATTGAGTTAATTAAATGAAAATTGGAATGATTGGTTTGGGTCGTACTGGTGAAGGTATGGCTCGCCGTATGATTGAAAAAGGAATTGAAGTTTGGGGTTACAGTAGTACAAACTATGAGAATGCCTGTGGACAATATGAAGCAGGATACATTAGTGGATGTGTAACTTCAATAGAGTATCTTGTCCAAGCAGTTAAATCTGATAATAAAAAATTTACCAGTGCTGGTAGAGTTCCTGGTATCTTTCAGATGACATGTCCAGAGCAAAAAGCGGAAGACACTCTAGATGAGTTGCTACCATTGCTTGAGGAGGGTGATATTGTTATTGATTACAGCACCAGTGATATTTCAAAATGTCAGGAACTTCAAATGTATTGTAGTAAGTTAGGTATCTCATACATCTTCTCTGGAGTATATGGAGCACCCCATGCTGTAAATGTATGCTCTAAAATTTTCCAATCGCTATCACCAGGTAATGCCACACGAGTTTGATCCATGCGAAGCACCTATAGAAGGTGAAGTTGATAAATGGGGGTTTACTATCAAACCCCCTATCAGTGATGATCTATTAATGCTTAGATGTTTACAGAATGCTCCATGTGGATCTGACCGAAAACAAGTTGCTCGTCTCTGTTGTGTTATTGAAGCAAAACTTGCAGTAACTTAAGTGAATCATATAGTTTCTGCAGAATTAAAACAACGGTATAATTTTGCACTTTCTTCATTTGCAAGAATGTATGGTGTTCGCCATGTTAGTTCTTGTGATCAAATACATAGGTTTTGTATAGAGTGGGCTGAGGGAGGTGCGACTCCACCCTTAACAGGGCTTACTCAAGTTGATTTTTATTTTAGGGACTTATGGACAAGCAAATTATAAAATTGAAAGAACAAATTTACGCACTTAAACAAGAAAATAAAAATTTAAAATCGCAATTAAATAGAAGTTGGGAATTTGAAGATTGGACACACCCAAATTCTTGCTTACATAATACAGATCCTTGGATAACTTGGAAAAATAGAAAATGACCAACATGGCACTCAAGGCAGCACACTTTGCTGCTGCTACACTTAATAACCCTTTTGGAATTGGAACACTCAGCCTTGCATTGGTTGTTGTTCCAATTTTTGGTATGCACCTAGTTCACAAATATGGTTGGCAGCATTGGGCACCGTTTAAATGAACTTTGAATTAGATATGGATGACTACGCAATCATCCTTAACGCATTACACTACTACAAGAAAGTTGAGAAGCGAGGAAACTTTAAGCAGTATGATGTAGATCGTATTAACATGTTGAGAGATAAG
>NYWG01000068.1 GCA_002684915.1 Verrucomicrobiales bacterium | reverse complement strand
TGAACTTCCCATTTTTATTTTCGAAATATACGAAACTTTCTCTAGGTGAGGTTTTATAGTTAGGAAAATAGGATATAGCAGCGATGTCTGTATCGCCGTCTTTGTCGTAGTCTCGAGCTAAAGCACGAAATGCTCCGTTCAAAGGTATAGAAAGTGCCAGTTTGAATTTTGTGTCTCCCTGATTTAAGTACACTCGAATCCCGTGATAATACTTTGGAGGTGATGGATACTCACCATTGTCACCACTTGTAACAACAAAGTCTGGTCGACCATCCATATTGAAGTCAGTCAACTCAAACGATGAGTGCCCCATAAGTGGATGCTCTTGAAAAATAAGTCTTGGTTCAAATGTTCCTTTACCGTCGTTCAGAAACACATACATTGCTTCCATTTCTTGTGCGATCAGTGCAGCAATATCGGGATTTCCATCGCCATTAAAATCGTGGACGGCTGTGCTTAGTGTGCCAGAGCGAGGTAAGATGGTGTGCTCCTTGAATTGTCCATCCGTTTTTCTTTCAAACCATGATAAGCGTCCAATGTTGTTGCCGTACATACTGATGATAAGATCTTTTTGTCCATCCGCATTTAGATCAGCAATATTAGTGTGTGTAGGTCGAGGGATTTTTGAAAGTAGTGTTTTGCTCTTAACGAATTGCCCATTTTTTTGTTGAACAAGCACTAGCTCTCCACGCGGGATATCAGAAGGTGAAAAGGTTCCGATCATTGTCAAAAAAAACTCCTCTTCGCTTTCTTCAAATCCAACAGGCACATTTCCTACTTTTAGTGATTCAACCCACTCTCCTTTGGAGTTAATTACATCGAGATATTGGTTTAGTCCGTCGGAGTGAAATATTTGTTGTCGCTTTTCATCGATTCGAACCATGTTTACAGCTCCCACGTTACGGCGAAACAGGCTTGGTTGCGCTGTAAATTGTTGTAGGGATAAACCAATTTGTGACGTATTTTTTTGGGAGGTTGGTAGTTCAGGCGCTTTGTTTTTGTAATAATCAACGATAGCCTGAAAATCTATTCCAAGAATGGTGGGTTCTTTTGGGAAGCGCCCACTTTTCCATAGTGCTTCAGATTCCGGATGTCTGTTAATGCTTTCCGGTGAAAGCCCCATGCGTATAGCCATGCGCGGTAGTACTTGATTCGTCCAAGTAGACTTATTCAATAGTTTGGGTTCCGGAAAGAGATGACAAGTTGCGCAATGTTGTCTTGCCAATGCCTCGGATCTCGCAAGAGATTTTGCCTTCTCGGCCGCTTGAACTGTTATTAGGGAGCCTAGCCATAGAAGGTAGACTTGGCACAACAATAACAAAGTGGCCTTTGTAATCACGTGGCCATTAAGCCTGTTTAAAAGGGTAGGTAGCAAGTGCAGTTTTCAAGGGAATTGATTTTACCTTAATATAACTATCCATAACTAATAGTTTCGAAGCATTTAATTATATATTTGTATTGCATAATCACTCTAAATAACTACTTGCATAGCAATGTTTCCGTCAATAACTTGGCTTTAACCAAACCGATGAATAATGTTACTAAAACAAAATCTAATAATGGATTTACTTTAATTGAGTTACTTGTGGTAATCGCCATTATAGCCATACTGGCAGGTATGCTTTTGCCCGCTTTAGCCAAGGCGAAACAAAAAGGTGTGCAGACGGTTTGTATTAATAATCTCAAGCAGTGGGGCTTGGTATGGCAGTTTTACTGTGATGAAAACGACGGAAAATTTAGTCAGGGTATTAATACTAGTAACATGAATGGTGGTTGGTGGCGTGGTGAGTGGGTTGCCTCTTTGGAGAAATTTTGGCGTAAACAAGATATTCTTCTTTGCCCGGCGGCAACGCTTGGAAGAAGTAACAATAGTCGTGATTATACCCTTAAGCCGGTTGATAAATATAAGAATGACAGTTGGACTGCTATAGGTAGTTACAATGCATCCTATAAGCATGGCGGAATTTCTCGTCAACCTATTCCTACTCGTTCGAGTTATGGTAACAATAACTGGCTCTATAATGCGCCGAGTGCCATTCAAGGTCGACCTAAAGACTGGCACTGGCGGACAATGGATGCAACTGGTCATGATTTGCATCAAATTCCAATGTTCATGGATATGATGTGGCGCGGTGGAGGGCCTATGAGGAGCAGAATGGCGCCACCTGCCTATAATGGTGAATGGAGTGGTTATGGACAGGAAATGAAGCACTTTGCTATGGATCGTCATGCGGGCGGAATTCAAGGTGTGTTCCTCGATCATTCTGTTCAGCATGTGCCGATAAAAAAACTTTGGAAGTTAACTTGGCATCGTAATTGGGCTAAAGATTACGGCGGATATAAGCCTGCTTGGCCAAGATGGATGGCAGGGTTTGCTGAGCATCAATAGTTTGTTAACTAAAATTTAATTCAGCCCGGACTTATATCCGGGCTTTTTTTATATTTCGCTATGTAGCTTGCCTTGCTCGTTTGAGTACGGTTGAATTTGTGAATTAAGAGGCAACAGAAATGAGTACAACAAATATTTCAAGGAGAAGTTTGATGAAGGCTGCTACGGTTGGTGTTGGTTTAGCTTCCGCATCATCAAGTGTACAGGCTCAATTGGCACGTAGCGAAGCTACAAATAGATTTAAAATAAAAAATAAACGTATTCGTCAATCGATAATGGGTTGGACGTTTAACCCTATGCCTACGGAAGAACTCATTTCTGCATGTGTAGAGATTGGCCTTACTGGAATTGAAGGCATAAATAGAAAGTTTTATCCAGCTGCTCAAAAGGCCGGTCTTGAGATTTCTTTAGTGGGGAGTCACGGTTTTTCCGACGGCCCAAATAATACTAAAAACCATAAAATGGTAATTGAGAAAATTATCAATGGTATTGATGTTGCTAAGGAAATAGGAGCCAAACGTGTTATTACATTTGTCGGAATGGAAGATCCCAATATTGACTCCGATCAAGCTAATGCAAACTGTGTTAAGGCATGGAAGCAAGTTGTCGGGCATGCTGAGAAAAATGGTATAACCCTCTGTCTAGAACATTTAAATTCAGTAGATGATAGCCATCCAATGAAGGGGCACCCAGGTTATCAAGGTGACAAACTCGATTTTTGTATTGAGGCAATTCGAAAAGTTGGTTCGCCAAACTTTAAATTGTTATTTGATATTTATCATGTGCAGATTATGCATGGAGATATAATCCGCAATATTAGAAGCCTAAAAGAATATATCGGACACTATCATACTGCTGGTAATCCTGGTCGCGCAGAGCTAGATGATACGCAGGAGATAAATTATCCGGCGGTGATGAAGGAAATTCTAAAGACTGGATTCGAAGGGTTTGTGGCACAGGAATTCATTCCAAGATGGAACGATAAAATTGCTGCTTTACGCCATGCTGCAGAGATTTGTGATGTGTAAAGCTTCGACCTTTATTTCAATTCTTTAACTTGGATTTATTTTTCTTTAGTGTGGATTTGGCATGCGTTTAATCAAAGACATTCATTCCGATAAGGAGTTATTAGGCAAACCGACGATATCGTTTGAATTTTTCCCATTTAAAACACCTGAAGGTGAAGTAAGGTTTTTTGAGGAAACACTTCCTTCTTTGATGGGCTCAAGGCCGGACTATGCTTCAGTGACTTATGGAGCAGGAGGCAGCACGCGTGAAAAAACTTTTGAAATAGTTGCAAAAATTCAAGGCGATTTTGGTTTGCCGACAATAGCCCATCTCACTTGCGTTAAGCATACTATCGATGAGATTAATAGTATCCTGGATGATGCAAAAAAGCTTGGTGTTCGAAACATTCTTGCTTTACGGGGTGACCCTCCTCTAGGTGAGGATTGGTCTATGACAGATGGCGGTTTTGAGTATGCTTCTGATTTAGTTTCATATATTAAAGCTCAAGGTGATTTTGGTATTGCTGTTGCTGGTTTTCCTGAGGGACATATTGATTGTAAGGATGGTAAGAAGGTTGATTGGCAATATCTAATTAAAAAAATCAAATGCGGTGCGGATATGGTTATAACTCAAATGTTCTTCGATAATTCCGACTATTTTCAACTCGCTGATTTTTTGAAGGAAGCAGGTGTAAATATTCCATTGCTTCCGGGTATTATTCCGGTGGATAACACTTCGCAAATCAAAAAATTTAGTGCTATGTGCGGAGCCAAATTGCCAAAAAAATTTACTACTAGGCTTGAAGAGTTAGGTGATGATCTGGATGGTGTGCGAGAGTTTGGCATTGAGCACGCTACCTTACAATGTCAGGAGCTTTTAGACAGAGGAGCTCCGGGCCTTCATTTTTATACTCTTAACAAGAGTAAGGCTGTGAGTAGTGTCTTAAGCAATCTAAATCTTGCCTAATTACAGGCATCAGGGAATGAAGGTTGCAGGATTAATCTATCGATATTGACGTTCGTTTTTACGAATGATTTTAATTTGTAGAGGAAAAACCAGCGGGATTAAATAGTGGTTTAGATGTCATGTTCCGTTCTGTTTATGGGGATCGAGTTGATTACGCTGTCCGGCCAAATTTTATGTTGGACGACCCGATAGCGAGACTATCAGTCCGTTTATCCTCCCGGAATGTTTACTGCTGATTGGGAGTTTCCCAAGCAAGTCTCGATCAAGGCAGTGACTTTATTCAAAGTAAATCTGGTTTTCAGTTGATGTTTAATTCCTAAGCTATCAAAAGATATTTAATTTCGGTTGATATTACTGTGGCTTCATATTATGGCTGCTTCACTTCATGAGTTTAAAAGGAAAGACAGCATTGGTTACTGGTGGTGCTCGTGGTATCGGATTTGCTGCAGTTGAACGGTTGCTCCATGATGGAGCTAGTTGTGTAATTTGGGATCGTGATCAAACGGCGATCGATGAAGCAAAGGCTCGGCTAGTTGATTTTGGGGAGGTTACAAGTGACAGAGTGGAATTAGCCAAGCCGGATTCCGTAGAGACTGCGGCTGGTCAAGTACTAGAGCGCCATGGGCAAATAGATATTCTTGTAAATAACGCTGGCATTGCTGGGGTTAACAAAATGTTATGGGAATGTAGCCCAGAGGAATGGCGCGATGTGATGGATATAGACCTTTACGGGGTTTTTCTTTGTTGTCGCGCATTTGTGCCAGCAATGATTGAAAGTGGATGGGGGCGTATTGTTAATGTTGCTTCCATTGCCGGTAAGGAGGGGAATCCTACCGCATCCCATTACAGTGCTGCAAAGGCAGGTGTGATTGGACTAACCAAATCACTGGGCAAGGAATTGTCAGATACGAATATTCGTGTGAATTGTATAACGCCGGCGGTTATTGAAACGGAGATTCTGAAGCAGTGTACTCAGGCTCACATAGACTACATGTTATCTAAGATTCCAATGGGAAGAGTTGGGAAGGCTGAGGAGGTTGCCGCCATGATTGCGTGGCTGTCTTCGGATGAAGTTTCCTTCAGCACAGGAGCTGTTTTTGATATTTCCGGAGGCCGGGCTACCTATTAAAGCTCCGATTAATCGTTTCCATCTTTTTCTTTATAGCTAGCCACCACTTGCTGACTTAATGCTGTGTCTGGATTTTCTGCGAAAGATTTGTCCAATTTAAAATTGGTTTGTCCAGTATTTCCAGAAATGAGTTTGAGTCCGAAATGTAAATCACGAAAATGATCCCTACAAAAATCAGCAACAGTTAGTGATGATGCTTTCGCCATGCGAGTTAGTTCTTTTCGAGCATCGTTAGTAAATTCAATATTTAAAGAGTGTTGACTAGAAAATAATGCTGCAAACTCTTTTAGAGTGCTATCGACTGCTTCATCATCTTGTTCGGGTGCGTTTGCCAGAAGAGTTTCCATAGTGTCCCTAGGATTGTTTACCAATTCAGCGTTCACTGAGAACTCTTTGACCCGAGAAGAAGGAAATTCAAATTTTAGATCTCGAAAAATCTTTTCACAGACTGTCATTAGACCTCGAGCACCAGTTTCTTCTTCGATTGCCAATTCAGCGATGCGTCTTAATCCAGTATCTTCAAAGTGAGATTTAATTCCATATGCGGCAAACGATTGTTTATATTGTCTAATAATACTTCCCTCACTTGTTTTTAGTATTTGTTCCAAGTCATTAATGCTTAGCGAGTGACAAACTACACGCACTGGAAGTCGACCTATGAACTCCGGTTCAAATCCATATTTAATAAAGTCAGGAGTCTTCGCATGCTCTAAAATTTGATCCTGTTCGATATCCTCTTGCTTGCTACTTGCGAAGCCTATCGAAGATTCCTTCAATCTTCGTTGTACGATTTTATCCAATTGAGCAAAGGCTCCGCTAACTACAAATAAAATGTGACGAGTGTTTATAGTGCTTCCTTTCTTGTTTTTACCACTACCTTCCATCATAGATTGTATTTGGCCTGCCATATCGTGCGGGGCCCTTGCGGGCACCTCTGTTTCTTCCATTAATTTTAGAAGAGTTGTTTGTACTCCTTGACCACTCACATCTCTTCCACCTTGTTGTTCTGATGAGGATGCAATTTTATCAATTTCATCGATATAAACGATACCGTATTGAGCACGTTCAACATCGCCGTCAGCTTGTCTCACGAGATCTCGTACGAGATCTTCAACATCACCGCCCACATAGCCGGTTTCAGAAAATTTGGTCGCATCTGCTTTGACGAATGGAACACCTATTAACTCGGCGATGCTGCGGATTAGATAGGTTTTACCAACCCCAGTGGGGCCCATAAGCATGACATTCTGCTTAGTATATTGGCTTTGTTCGTTTCCTTTGAATGCCTCTCGTACGGCGTTGTAATGATCGCAAAGGGCTACACTCAATACCTTTTTAGCTTCATCTTGTTTAATAACGTAGCGGTCAAGATGTGACTTTATATCTCTAGGTCTGTAAGAAAAATCGAATTCATCTTTTTGACTAGTCTTCAAGACTTCTTCCTCTGTTCCAGATGGCTGAGATCCGGTGAATCCGTTAGTTTCGAATCCCTTGAACTGCTTCTGGAGAAAATCTTGCATCTGCTTCTGAAATTCCTCTGGGGATGTAGGTCCGTTCATAATATTTGTAAAAATTTATATCAAATGTAGGAAAACTATAACATCTGTTAGAATGATTTGAAGAAAAATGACAAGTTACTGGATAGTCTATATGATGCTTCTTAACAGATTGGCTAACCTATGAAAGAGTTTTACGATACACATGCGCATCTAGATTTTCCTGATTTCCGCGACGAATTACCTGAGGTGATTAACCGTGCCGCTGATGCTGGTATATCACGGATTGTTACAATTGGTACCGACCTTGAAAGTAGTCAGCGTGCGATCGAAATTGCTAATCGATTTGAAAGTGTTTTTGCTGCAGTGGGTTGGCATCCTAACGATTGCATGGAAGCTCCTGAAGATATTCGTATCCAGTTGGAATCTCTGGCGAAGAGCTCGAAAGTGTCGGCTATTGGTGAGATTGGGATTGATCATTATAGATTACCTAGTTCTCGAGGAGGAACGGAAACGGATGATGCTTTTTTTAAAGCTAAGCAGGTGCAGCTTTTTCGGCAACAACTCGAAGTTGCGGCAGAGTTGGGCCTTAATGTGGTTATTCATCAACGTGCGGCTTTTGAGCCGTGCCTTGAGGTTTTTGAGCCATTTGCTAACCGTGTTCGTGGAGTGTTCCATTGTTTTGTGGATAATCCTGCAGCTGCCAAACGTGTACTAGAATTGGGTTCGATTGTTAGTTTTACGGGTGTTTGTACATTTAAAAACGCATCTGAAGTCAGGGAAACTTTATCTTCAGTTCCAATCCATAATTTGATGCTTGAGACGGATGCTCCGTTCCTTGCGCCAATGCCGTTTCGTGGTAAACGTTGTGAGCCTGCTTATGTTCGGGAGATTAGTGAAGTGGTAGGCCAGACGCTTGAGGTCTCGCTTGATACATTGTCTGAGGCGACTTGTAAGGTGGCTAAGGATTTTTTCAAGGGATTATGCTAGTGATTTTAAAAAAATCGCGTGATTTTCAGGATAATTAGGTATATTTTTCTTCAGTCATGTGGATTTACCTACTCATTGGATTATTTTTTCTGATTCTGGCATTGGAGGGCTATTTCAAAGGAGGTATCAATGGTGTAGTCACCCTGTTAGGAGTCGTTCTTGCCGTGAATTTTTCTGATTCATTTGGGGGATTAGCTTTTAGTTGGTTTACTGACGGAAAATGGCCCATTGATGTTAATCCTTTTTGGCATAGAGCGATGCCTGCTCTTTTTGGATTCATAACTTTGGTTCTCATTTTTGCTATTGCTGGTTTTGTTGTCAGTATGATTGTTCGAAAGCGACTTTCGGATCGTTGGGATGAATTTCAGCTAGATAATTTCAAACAAATGAATCGCAAATTAGGTTTGTGTACTGGAATGGTGACTGCCCTGATTTATTCTGTGATGATGTTATCAATCATTTATAGACTAGGAAATTTTACAGTGCCTTTCAAACAGGATGGTGGTGATCAGGGCTTATTAGCTAAATTGAATGAAGCGCGTGTCCAATTAGATGATACCCCATTTCTAACTATTGCAGCCGCATATGACAAAACACCTGAACTGCATTATGAAGTTCGTGATTTACTAATGTTAATTTGGGATGACCGTGGTAAAAAACTTCAGGATTTATTGACTGCTTACCCTGGGTTTTATGCTTTGTCTGAGGAAAGCGAGATTAAGTCTCTGATTGGATCTGAAGACGAGAGCGACTCAAGTGAATCTGAGGATTCCTATGCAGTATCCGATGAGGGAAGTGGTTCAGGTGAATCTCTTTATGAGATGTGGAAATCTGGTGATTCGCTTACGTTAGATCAGATTTTATCGAATAGCGATGTTGTGGCTGCTATCAACAATCGTTATGAAGAGTTAAAGGCAATCGAGCCAGGTTCCAAGGAGGAGGAAAAGCTTTTAGATTTCATGGATGATATCGAGCAGTTCTTTAAAACGGGTCAATCTGATTTGTACGGTCGTGACAGAATTGTTGGGCGTTGGAAGTTTGCAAGAAATGCTTCTTTGAGGGCTACCAAAGAGAATTATGTCGATGTTAGCAGTGTAGAAGAAATGCGTGCGATTGGAGGTAGAATGAGTCGGATGGAGGGTGTTTGGGCCAAAGTTTGGCCAGAAGTCGATGGCGATGTTATTCGTTTTTACGGATACTCACAGAGTGCTATTTTCGAAGATATTACAAAGGGTTATCAAAAAATATATCAAGAAGCTTTGGATGAAGGAGAGGTTGAAGACGATGACGAAGGTGTAGGAGCTTACAATTACAGTAGGCCAGCTGGAGGAGGGGTATATAACCAAGAAGGAGAAGACGATGAGGGACAGAATTTAGTGGCCGATATGGTAAAAGTGGGTCAGTCAGTAGAGTGGGTAAACAATAATAGACCAGGAGCTGCTTCTTTATTGTATGCTAGTGCTCTAGAAAAACAAAAAAGTTCTACGAGAAACTCTCGTGCTCAGGTGCTTATATCTAAAGGTGATTGGTCTGGATCGGGGAGTTTGTACCGATTAAACATAACTAGAGTTAAAGAGAAGGAATCTCCAACGGTTCAATTAATAGGTAGAATGATGGGTACAGATCAAAAGGAATTTGTTATTAAAGGTAATAGTATTAAGGCTAATTTAGTTGAAGCTACTGAGATGAAGGATAATAAGCAGCGGAGGGAGCGCCTGCAAATTCGTTTGGGCAAGGACGTTTTGGTATTCACCAGATTTTAATCTGACAAATTAAGCCTCATTTTAGGCTGATATTACTTTAATGAATTAACTCTGTTTGATGAAGAGTTGTTTCTTAAGAGATTTCTTCCTTTAACTGTTCTAGTTTTCAAGTTGGCTCCAGGATTCATGAGAATACGAGGGGGCTCTGGCTTGGATTTTATTTTTTTGGGCATCCCAAATTCGGCTAACACATTATTTTTCGATTTGCTTAATGGTATTGGTGGTGAGGGTTCTAAGTTTGGCGTTGTGATGTCAGTCATCATTCGGCTATCGACTTGATCAAGTGGGTTACTTTCAGTCTCTGCAATAGTAGATCCTTCATCCAGGGCAAAGATCAAAGCAGTTCCAATCACGATGGCAAATACAGCTGCTACAGTTCTGAGTGGATCAATTTTTTCATTCAGGCGTTCCCAAATAGTGGGCTTTGGCGTTGGTTCTTCCAAGCGGGTAAGTACTTGATCAGAAAATGTTTTAAAAAACTCTTGTCCAGGTTTCTCTTTCTTCTTGGAAGCAAGTAATTCCTGAATAGGCTCCGTCTTTTTGTTGTCAGATTCCATTACTGTTTAAGATAATCAGAAAGGTGTGCTTGTAATTGTTTTCGTGCATAATGCAGTCGCGTACGAACTGTATTAGTGTTGCAGTCCATGATTTCTCCAATTTGCTCATGTGGCATGCCTTGTACGTCATGCAGAGTAACGACTAACCTGTGATTTGGAGACAATTTTAGCATAGCTGCGTTCAAAATTCCCTGTAGCTCGAGGCGGCTGATATCTCGTTGAGGAGTTTCTTTTGAGACTAGTCCTAGTAATTCTTCACCTCGATCGAATTCCTCGTCCATCTGGTTTATGCTGAGGATTACACGTTTACGCTTGGTGCGAATGAAGTTGATAGTGTTATTGACAGCGATGCGGTAAAGCCAGGTAAAAAATGATGATTGTCCTTTGAAATTGTTAATTTTTCGAATTGCTTTGATGAATGTTATTTGGGCTAGGTCAGCAGCATCTTCATGATTCGAAATCATATGGTATATTGTCGCATATATGCGCTCTTGATACTGCTGGATTAGTTCATCACACGCCTCCATATCGCCGTTTTTAGCTCGATCGACGACTTTTTTCTCATTCCATTCCGGCATGGCTTTGACACCTTTTGCCGGTTTTTCTTTGGAAATTGTTTCCAACATTAGGATAGTCCCGGTAATTCAGGAAACACCCAGCTGCTCGAATTGTTGCGCCAAAAATTGGGGTAACATTTCCAAGACATTTCGACCATCTGATTCATTGATGGTTTCCAGCGACTCGCATGCTTCGTCGAGGAATACATTCAGACAGGACTGAGACTTCTCCAGAATATTATATTCAGACAACCAACTCTGTAAAATGTTCAATTGATCGGCATCCCATCTCATTACCATTTGTTCGAACTGGTTTACTAGCTCTGGCCCAGCCTGTTCATGAAGTAAAAGAATTGGGAGTGTTGCTTTACCTTCAATAATATCGGTTCCAAGAGATTTTCCGGATTCTGATTCTGTTCCAAATATATCAAGGCAGTCGTCGTAAATCTGATAAGCTGTGCCTAATGCCATGCCGTAACGGCGTAGTGCTTGCGTTTCGTTTGTATTTCCACCGGCGAGGGATCCACCTAATT
Source organism: Verrucomicrobiales bacterium (assembly GCA_002684915.1). Lineage (GTDB taxonomy): Bacteria > Verrucomicrobiota > Verrucomicrobiia > Limisphaerales > UBA1096 > UBA1096. Next base: position 15,271 of record NYWG01000068.1, on the reverse strand, counting down.
CACAAGATAGAGCAAATAGTTCACCGGTTTTCATTTTGATAATGTTTAGGTAATCTGACTGATCTAGTTTGAATTGCCCCTTTCTATGACTTTGAATTATTTCACCGGAACAAACTGTGCGTGTAGCGTTAGCGACGGCTTTGCAAACATCTGATGAGGGAAATTCGGCGGCAAGTTTTAGTGAGTGAGCAAAAAGGCAGTCCCCTGTAAGAACAGCAACAGAGTTTCCCCATTTGTTTGCAAGGGTTGGTAGTCCACGTCGAACTTCGGCTTCATCAATAATATCATCGTGTACTAGAGTTGCTAAGTGTACCATTTCAACAATTACAGCCGCACGTGTTACAGAGTCATTGCAGTGACCAACACAATTGGCTGCTAATCCTGTTATGGCAGCTCTTAATTGTTTCCCTTGCCGAGAAAGAGCATATTTAGCGTAAGGAGATATTTCACTGTCAAATGCAGAAAATTGGCTGGATAACTGATGTTGCACTCCATCAAGAAAAGGTGCGATTGATAGAAAAATTTCCGATAATTCTATACCGGTTTTCTGATTTATATGATGTTCCGAAAGCGGCATTGCTTTGGTTCCAGCTACAATCATGTCAGAAAAATTACTCATCGGTTAGTAGCAAGTCAATCGCAGCTTAAAAAAGGGGGGGGATTTGCTTTAGTTGGCGATAATGAATTATTTCAAACTCTTCTGTTTTATGAAGTATTGTCCCGGTATCAAAAAGTGACTCGTAATCAGGAAAGAAGGTGTCCCCTTCGATTTTTTGTTTTACTAGTGTTAAAAATAAATCAGAACATTTTTCTAGTGTTTGACGATAAATCTCTGCCCCTCCGCAGACAAAAACTTTACGATTTTGAAATTCATCCGCTTGTTCAAATGCTTCAATACTATTAAATGTGGGGATTCCAATGATAGATTCTGGATTGCGGGTTAAAACTACAGTGTCGCGACCTGGTAGTGGGCGACCAATTGAATTAAATGTCTTTCGACCCATTAATAGCACGTGCCCCATAGTAGTTTTCTTGAACCACTTGAAGTCCTCAGGTAAATGCCATGGAATATCATTTCTATTACCGATCACTCGGTTTAGTGACATTGCGGCAATTGCTTGGAATGTAGTAGCGGACATTACTTAGACCGCAATTGGAGCCTTGATGGATGGATGAGGATCGTAATTTTCTAATTTAAAGTCCTCGTAATGAAATCCGTAAATATCTTTTACTTCTGAATTGATTTTCATCTTTGGGAGGGCTTTTGGTTCCCTATCTAGTTGTAGTTTTGCTTGATCTATATGGTTTGAATATAGATGTAAGTCTCCAAATGTATGTATGAATTCGCCGGTTTTTAGATTGCAAACTTGAGCCACCATCATCAGTAACAATGAATAAGAGGCGATATTAAAAGGTACTCCGAGAAACAAGTCGGCACTGCGTTGATATAGTTGACAACTTAATTCACCGTCATGAATGTAGAATTGTACCATGGCATGGCAGGGGGTTAGGGCCATCTCACTGAGTTCTCCAGCATTCCATGCACTAATTATATGGCGGCGGCTATTGGGATTGTTTTTTAATTCGCTTATTAGACGGTCAACTTGATTTACAGAAGTACCATCTGGTTTTTTCCAATCACACCATTGCGCGCCATACACTCGGCCTAAATCGCCGTTTTCATCTGCCCACTCATCCCAAATTGTTACACCATTATCATTAAGATATTTAATATTGGTTTCGCCTTTTAAAAACCAAAGTAATTCGTGGATTATAGATCGAAAATGAAGTTTTTTTGTTGTGAGTGCGGGAAAGAATTCACCAACCGGAAAACGAGCTTGCGCTCCGAAAACTGAAATTGTTCCAGTTCCGGTTCTGTCATCTTTGGTTTTACCTTTGTCTAAAACCAATCGCAATAGATCAAGATACTGGACCATGCCTTCCTTGTTACTATACCTAAGTCTTATCTTCGGGTCGAGATAAGAGCGAATAATAAGGATTTATTCAATTGATTTAAGAATGTGCTTTGCGGCTCGGGAGGTAGCTCCGGGTTCGCCTAGCTGGGTGGCGATATGCTCAAGGCCGGTTAGAATTTTTTGACGTTCGGTGCTGTCCTTGAGTATCAGTAAACTAGCCTTTGCGATATTATCAGATGTGGCTTCATTTTGGAGGAATTCTGGAAAAATTTCCTCTTCAGCTAAGATGTTTGGCATAGCCATGTAGGGAACTTTTACGAGTATTTTTCCAATTGTATAAGTAATTAAGCTAGTTTTGTATACGACGACGGTTGGAACTTTGAACCATGCACATTCCATCGTCACTGTACCGGATGAAGCAATAGTGAGGCTTGCCTGATTTAGTGATTCCTCCAAATTTCCAATTTGAAGGAGGATTTCAGTTCCTGTGGGAACAATATTTTTAGCCAGGCTAAGCATCTTTTCGTTAGGTAATACAATGCGAACTTTTATTTTGATTTCAGCGGCTATTATTGTTACGGCATCAAGCATTACAGGTAGATGCTTTTCAAGTTCTCGCTGTCTACTACCGGGGAGAAGAAGGACTTCCGGCTGATCAGTAAAAAGATCAGGATTGGATAGGGTTTTATTGTTTTCAGTTTTCTCTGCCGAAAATCTATCTACTAATGGATGCCCGACAAACTCAACAGCAAACTTTGGCGCTCGTTTAGCATACCATGATTTCTCAAAAGGAAAAATTGATAGCATTAGGTCAAAATCAGAAGTGATTTGTTTTAATCTGTTTTCCTTCCATGCCCAGATTTGAGGGGAAACGAATGCTATGATTTTTGGCTGCCATTTTTTAAATGCTCCAGTTCCTTGTCTTTGATGGTTCCGAATTGCTCTTGCAAATCGGAGATTAAACCCAGGGTAGTCAATTAACACGATAGCATCTGGTTCGTTCTTTATCGCTAAATTAATTAATTGCTGAAAAAGTCTTCGAAACTTAAAATAGTTTTTTAGTACTTCCCAAAAGCCCACGACCGCATGTTCAGTAAGGTCGAACAGTTGTTGCAAGCCGGCCGTCTTCATTTTTTGACCACCTGTGCCAATGAATTCGATATTTTTTCCGTTAGGTTGATTACGAATAGAGTTAATCAGTTCAGCCCCTAATGTATCGCCACTAGCTTCACCAGCTATTAGAAAAATAGTTTTTGGTATTTTATTCATTAGGTATTGTCGGAAACCATTATTGGTTCCGGGAGAGTTCGTTTAATTTCTTCTATGCGATAACCAAAGCCAGTGCCATCTATCGACTTAATATTTACTTTCCCGTCACGACGTTTGTAAATCCCTGGATGTATTTTTTCTTCTTGTTTCGATGCTGCTGGGTAAAACTGCATGCTGTTGGTTTCGATACCCATTATGGTCCCGGTTTGTGCAGCCAGAAGCATATGGGGAATTTGTGCTAACATAGGATTAGTCAAATCTTGCACCATCAATGTCATCCCATGTGCCTTAGCCCAACAAGCGCTAAGGATGGCTCCAGTTTGTGTTTTGCAAGTTTTTAGTGCGACGCCAGTCCAGCCCAGTTCACGACCTAGTCGGACTAATTGCCAGTTGTGAGCGCTTTCATCGAGAAAAAGTGGTTTACGAGCTGAAACACTATGAACATCAATGCTATTCGACTCTAATTCGTATGGGAATGGTTGCTCAACATAAAGTATCATTCCGAAAATCCTTGGTTCATCCGTCATTAGTTTATCAAGAATTTCGTTGACGTATCTTGGATCGGTGACGGTGCAGTTGAAATCTGCAGATAGCCATCGAGCTCCATTCTTAATGGCGATATCTCCAACCTTAACTAATCGATTATAATCCCAACTCGCATCGTTGCCACGCAGCTTGATTTTCAGGCAAGTCAATCCATCGGTTTGGATCCAATTTGAGAGTATTACTGGATATCCATCGTCTGGTTCGTTACCAGTTAATTCATGTTCTTCTAATAAGTCTAGTCCTCCGACTAAATGCCAAGCCTGCATAGAAGTTGGTGGGTTTTTTGATAGAAAATCTTTTGGGAATTTACCGTTAAAACTGATATTGGATTTAATCGCTGGTTCAAGAAAACATTCAAGATCGCGGCTAATATGTTCTGCGGAATATGTTTTGTAGGTTGGAAGGTTAAGGACTCTGCCAAACGCGTCATGCAGGGCAATATCGAATAGTGAACAACAAACTAGCGCAGCTAACCATGGTATGGGCTCTACTATAGACTGTTTATTGTTAAATTCATTGAGAATTTTAGGTAGTTCATTTTGTTGAAAATCGTGACTAATCTCAAGAGGATGTCCAACGCTATCAAATTCTGCCCATTTTTTAGACAAACAAATGCAGAAGTCCTTTAGTGCTTTATGGCGAGCTTCGTATGAATATTGACTGGGCCAAACCCATTGAACGCTTAATGGTGTTTCGCCCCAGCCTTTGGCGTTATCTCCATTTGATAAGCTTACCGTTAATTCTGTCCTGGCGCATGTTACATGAGTCAGTGTCTCAGTGCCGAACTTGAGAGGNACCCTCGTTTCGATTGGAAGAAAGAAAAGTTTTGTAGCAGTAATCCGGATGTCGNTAGGCTTAGCCATTAACGTTTTTTTTCTTTATTGGNATTTTCNGTTTCCTGCTTCTTTTTCTTTTTATCTTCCCAAAGCACTCCCCAAATTCCTCTTCTATTAAGTTTTACGCTAACCTCATTTAGATTACTTGAAAGAGTGACAATATTTTCTGCAAGTTCCTTGTCAGCGAACAATTTGCCAGCTAGCCCTTCGCCTCTTTCAGCTGCCTCGATTAATTTGTTTAAAGACTGAGTGGTATTTTTGATATTTGCCATTGACTCGTTAACTATTGCTCGGTTGATCTTGATAAGATTTCGTAGTTCTCCGCCCGCGGTTTTCAACTCTTCAGAGAATTCGACAACATTACCAATGGCGGTTTGTATTGGCACAGAGTTGGTAGTTATTAGATTGTCGACGCTGGAAATTGTTTTCGATGCAATTTCTGAAACATCTCGTAAATTACGTAGTCCGGAAGAGAGATCTGTTAAGGTTTGTTCGTCAAGTAGCTTGCGATCTATTCGATTAATTATATTTGTGATCTGCGATGTAGCAGAATTTAATTGATTCACTACGCCTGATGTTGAGCGGGCAACTCTCATTATATCGAACGATTCTTCGCATTGAACTGTATCTCCGTCTTTTAATTCGGGACTTTGATTGTCGGATGACGGAATAATGCCAATGTATTTGTCACCCAAAAACCCCGATGTTTCTATTTGGAATTTGGATCCTTTCCGAATTTTATATATTTCTTCAATTTGAACTTTCATACTTACTTCGGATTTGTCGGTGTTAAGGGTTATTTGGGTGACTTTACCGATAGGGACACCAGCCATCATGACCACCGCATTCTTTACAATGCCATCAACATTTTTAGTTGCGAGATTAAGGGAATAGGTTTTGGTCAGAGGGCTAATGCCCTTTGCGAAATTTAGTACTAATCCGACTGCTATCGCCAATGAAATGGCAATAAATAAGCCGACTTTCCACTCTGTTTTTGTTTTCATATTAGAATTCCAAATCTTTTGGATCTGCGATGCCGTTTACAAACTTGTGAACTATGGGATCGGTTGAATTAAAAATTTCTTCTGGTTTTCCGTTTGCATGAATCACTCCATGGTGGAGCATCATTACGTGGTTCCCAACACGTCGCATGCTGCGAGTGTCATGAGTGACAACGATCGTTGTGCAATTAAGCTGGTCACGCATTTTAATCACGAGCTGATCTATACTATCTGATACCACTGGATCTAGGCCTGTTGTTGGCTCGTCGTAAACAATAATTTCAGGTTTGTAAACGATAGCTCTAGCGAGTCCCACCCGCTTGCGCATGCCGCCTGAAAGCTCAGCTGGTTTTTTGTTTTGAGTTCCCCCTAAGTCGACGAGTTCTAGTGCTTCTGCGACGGTTTTTCGAATTTCCTCTCGGGGCATAGTTTCTTCTCGGTCAAGTAGAAATCCTACATTTTCTTCAACGGTTAACGAGTCAAACAATGCGGCACTCTGAAACAGCATGCCAAATTTACGGCGCACCTTGATTAGTTGTCGTTCGCTTAAATCAACTATGCTTTCACCTTCGATTTTTACGTCGCCTGAGTCCGGTTGAATTAATCCAATTATATGTCGCAAAAGGACGCTTTTACCACACCCGCTTCCTCCGATTATTACGGCAGATTCTCCGCGGCTAATGGATAAATCAACACCACTAAGAACCTCCTGGGATCCAAAACTTTTTCTTAGTTGGCTTACTTCGATCAATCTGAAAATATAAGTATCTTGTTTAATAGCAGTGTTACGAAGAAGTTGCTTATTAGTATAATAATGGATGAGGTTACAACTGCCTCAGTTGTGGCTCGGCCGACTCCTTCCGCACCCTGTCCGCAATTCATACCTTTATAGCAGGAGACTGTTCCGATAATACCGGCAAAAATGAATGCTTTAATTAATCCCATCAGCACATCTTCAGACCAAGTGTAGAAAACCATATTTGTCCAAAGGAAAACAGGATCTAATCCTAGTAGATAAACGGCTACTGCCATTCCTGCAGCCATTCCGATAGCAATTGCTTCCGCAGTGAGTAATGGCAGAGTTATCATGGTTGCGAGTAATCGATGTGCAACTAGAAAATCTATGGGGTGTGTTGCCAGGGTTCTTAAGGCATCAATTTGCTCGGTAACTTTCATTGTTCCTAACTGCGCTGCCATAGCGGCTCCAACCCTTCCAGATACCATTAATGCGGTTAAAACGGCGCCTAGCTCACGGCACATTGCAACGCTGACTACTGACATGACAGCATTGTCCATCTTGACTTTATGAAACTGAATGTAGAATTGGGCACACATGACCATGCCTGTGAAGGCTCCTGTGAGAAGTACTACAGATTGGGATTTAACCCCGATGAAATTGATTTGCTCGACCAAATCTCGTAGTCGAAATCGTTTCGTGAATATTGCGCCCATGGACTCCCAGAACATATGGGATATTCGTGCTAAGCTACTGAATGCATCCTTGATAGGGTTTTCTTCAGGTTTTTCCATGGGTTTAACAGACAGGTTTATTATCAATCTGATTGACTTCATGCGAGTCAACAATGCCTGGTTAATAAAAAAACACTCAGCCATGATGTTGGCCAAGTGGAGATTAAATTTTTACTCTTTATCTAACTAGAAACTTTGGAGCCTTTGCTCTTAGATGACCTTTTTTTCTGAGTGAATTTCAAATGACCGTCCTTCGCCTTTATAGTGATAGTTTCACCTTCACGAAGTTCACCTCGAATAATCTCTTCAGCCATCGGATCTTCCAAATGCCTTTCTACAGCACGTCGCATAGGGCGAGCTCCATAAGTAGGATCGTATCCTTTTTCTAGCAGTAGATCACGAGCTGATTCATCTAACTCAAAGTTGATATTACGCTCTGTCAGCCGTTTGCGAACCTTTTCTAATTCAAGCTCAAGAATTTGTTTTAGTTCTTCTTTCCCTAGTGATCTGAAGACTAAGATATCATCAAATCTATTTAAAAATTCTGGGCGGAATACTTTTTTTGCTTCTTCTGTGAGGTTGTCTTTCATTCGGCTATAGTCTTCCTCTTCATCTGGTGAAGTGAATCCCATTGCTGATCCCTTTTGAAGGCGCTCAGCTCCAACATTGGATGTGAGCAGAATAATCGTGTTTCTGAAATCGACTTGTCGTCCAAAGCTGTCAGTTAACTTTCCTTCTTCGAGAATTTGTAAAAGCATATTTGTGACATCGGGATGAGCCTTTTCAACCTCATCGAACAGTACTACCGAGTACGGGTTGCGTCTGACTTTTTCAGTTAGTTGACCACCTTCTTCATATCCAACATAGCCTGGAGGAGATCCAACAAGCCTAGATACATTGAATTTTTCCATGTATTCAGACATGTCTAGTTGCACTAAAGCTTTGCTATCACCAAACATGTTCAATGCTATACTTTTTGCCAGAAGTGTTTTTCCAACCCCGGTTGGCCCAAGCATCATGAATGCCCCAATAGGGCGTGCTGGATCTTTTAGGTCTGCACGGCTACGTCGTAGTGCTTTACATAGTGTTTCTACAGCTTCGCTCTGACCGACCACAAGCTTGGATAATGTTGATTCCATAGCGAGTAGCTTTTGTATTTCTCCTTGTTCCATGCGCTTTAATGGAATTCCGGTCCATTTGGAAACCACATGCATGATATCTTCTTCATCTACTCGTACTCGGTCCTCTTCGTTTTTCTTTTTCCAATCATTTAATACCGTATCGAGTTTTTCCTTAGCTTTCTTTTCTTCGTCACGCATAGAGGCAGCTGTTTCAAACTGCTGTTCTTTTATGGCATTTTCTTTTTTTATGCGTGTTTCTTCTATATCTGCTTCGATTTGTTTGACTTCAGGAGGCCTAGTCATGGCTTTAATTCGGGCTCGGGAACCCGCTTCGTCCATTATATCGATGGCTTTATCAGGAAGGAATCGTCCGGTAATATATCGTTCTGAGAGCCTTACGGAAGCTTCGACGGCATTATCCGTGAGGTCCATTTTATGGTGGTCTTCGTATCGCGCTCGAAGACCTTTGAGTATCTCGATTGCATCTTCAATTGATGGAGGTTCTACTTTCACGGATTGAAAGCGTCTTTCTAGTGCTGCATCCTTCTCAATATATTTTCTGTATTCATTAAGAGTAGTTGCCCCTATACATTGTAGTTCGCCTCGACTTAAAGCCGGCTTAATTATATTTGAAGCATCCATTGTGCCCTCGGCAGAACCGGCTCCAACGATAGTGTGTAATTCGTCGATAAACAAAATTACATTTTTGGCACGTCGAATCTCATCCATTACAGCTTTTATACGCTCTTCAAATTGGCCGCGGTATTTTGTTCCGGCAACCATTAACGCAAGGTCAAGCGTGATGACGCGTTTTTCACGTAAAATTTCTGGGATATTTCCTTTTGTAACTTCCTGAGCTAACCCTTCTACAATTGCAGTTTTGCCGACTCCGGCTTCACCCAACAGGACTGGGTTATTTTTTGTTCGTCGACAAAGAACCTGAATAACCCGTTCGATTTCCTCTGATCGACCAATTACTGGGTCCATGTCGCCTTTTTTTGCGATTTCGGTGAGGTCGCGTCCGAAAGCTTTTAAAGCAGGAGTCTTAACCTGTTTTTTACTAGNATCGACTTCCTCAGTAANACCTCCAGCTACTTCTTCGTTTTCTTCAAAATTGGGATCAAGTTCATGAAGTATTTCCTGACGGCANTGATCAATGTCTATGTCCAAATTCTTTAAAACGCGNGCAGCAACGCCTTCTCCTTCACGCAGTAGTCCAAGCAAAATATGTTCGGTGCCGACGTAGGTGTGATGTAGTGCCTTGGCTTCTTTTTTNGTTAGCTCAAGTACTTTCTTCACCCTTGGTGTATAGGGTATGTTACCTGCCAATTTTTGATCAGGCCCGGTGCCAACCTGTTTTTCAACCTCCAGGCGAACGGTCTCTAAATCTAGTCCCATTTTTTGCAAGACATTTACAGCTACTCCTTGTCCTAGATTTATTAGTCCAAGTAGAAGATGTTCCGTTCCTACAAAGCTATGATTGAAACGATCTGCCTCCTTTCTAGCGAGTGCTAGCACCTGTTGGGCACGTGGGGTGAAATTGTTCATTGATTCGTCACTCATATAGCAACCACCGCTAATTTGGACCTCAAGCGCGTAGTTGTCCAGCCCGAGAATAGTTTCATTATTTTTTCTTCCAAGAGTTGATTTTACCCTTGTTCTTGGGATTTCTCCTCATCCTTTATGTTTATTTCGTCTAATACAACAGGCCGATCGACCTCTTTTAATCGTGATCGTAGTAAGTCCGATCGAAGTAGATCACGTTTTTCGGCGGATAGTTTCCCATCGTTGGCCTTCTGAAGATGAGCTGGCTGAGTAATGATTATTAGCTCATTAATCAATGCTTGTGAGGTTCCCGGGAACATTTGTATATCCATTCCCAGTCTCAATAAGGACAGAAGATTCATTGTCTCTTTGGATGAAATGCTATGGGCGTTAGCAAGGATCCCGTAAGCACGACCAATATGATTATATAACATTTTCGGTTTACTATCTATCAGTTTGATTCGTGCGTTTTCTTCATGATCAACAATTTGTAGAAGCACCTTATTAAGTCGCTCGACGATATCTCCCTCTGTTTCGCCCAGAGTCATTTGATTGGAAACCTGAAAGAGATTCCCTAGCGCCTCGGTGCCTTCTCCATAAAGTCCTCGGACAGCAAGCCCTAGTTTATTAACAGCTTGAATAATTTGATTGATTTGTTCACTGAGTACAAGTCCTGGTAAATGAAGCATTGCGCTTACACGAATACCTGTTCCCAAGTTGGTGGGGCAGGCAGTGAGGTAGCCTCGTTTTTTTGAGTAAGCAAATTCTAGGCCTTTCTCAAGTTGGCTGTCGAATTTATCGATTGTTAACCATGCATTTTTTATTTGCAGTCCAGGGAGGAGTGCTTGCATTCGTAGATGATCTTCTTCGTTAATCATTACACTAATGCTTTCGTCTTTGCTTAAAACAAGGCCGCTTCCATTGCTTTTCGCTGCATGCTCTCGGCTGATGATATGTCGTTCTACTAGGATTTGTTTTTCCAGTGTGGAGAGCTGATCCATCTCTGTTTCAAAACTACCCTTCATCTTGTTGAGCTTGAGTACATTCTTACGGATCTTCTGGAACGCATCCACTCGCACAGACTTTTTTGCCCAGCCAGGAAATGGAGTGTTAGTTATGTTTCTGGCAAGACGAACGCGGCTAGACCATACTATTTTATTTGATGGGCCTTCCCGTTCGGCAGCAGCAGTCGGACTCGAAAGGATTTCGTCAATATTCATATCTTCAAACAGTTTTAGTGGAGCTTGTATATTCTACCTTGATGCTTGCAATTTTGTCACGGAGATCGGCTGCCTTCTCGTAATCTTCTTTTAAGATTGCTTTGTTCAGCATGGTTTCGAGTTCGTGGAGTTGATCAGCATAGTCTTTCATTTTTTTCCATACGGCTGGAGCCTTGCCATTATGGCGTGTGCCCTTATGCATGGTTTTCAATAATCCTTCTACACCTTCTTCGAAATGCTCATAACATTCGGCGCATCCAAGCCTTCCGGACTTTTTGAATTCCTCCTGACTGAAATTACACTTGGGGCATTTTGTGCTAGTTGAATCAGCCTCTTCCATTTGTTGTGATGCTCCCAGACCAAGGAGTAGATCAGCTAATGAAAAACCTGCAGGATCATCAACGCCTTTTTCTTTCGAGCATGATTCACAGAGATCGATTTTTTTTGTTTCTCCTTCGACCATTTGTGTGAGATGTACAGTGGCTTCATTGTTATTACATATATCGCAGAGCATTTGTTCAGAAATTTTTTAGGTTGTATTAAGAGGAATATAAACTCTCACTAGATTTATTCAAAAACACATCATAAAGATGTAGAACTAAATCAAAGGCAAAGTTTAGCATGAAACCTTAAACAATAAAAGATGTAAGCTTTTATGATTAACCGTATTCGACTAATTATCTACACGATTGAATCTTCCTTTGATCATTCCTTCAAGTTAGAGTATTCGGGCATTAAGTGAATCTTCCCTTCGAATTATCACTAGCGTTGAGATATTTACGTCCCAAGCGTACTTTCGTATCAGTAATCACATTGATCTCTATTATTGGGGTGACTCTGGGCGTGGCAGTGTTGATTATAGTTATGAGTGTTATGAGTGGGTTCGATCTATTGCTCAGAGAACGTCTACTCAATTTTAATTATCACATTAAGGTTTTTGCAGAAAGCCGTGTAATGAATGACTATAGTGAGGTGCGAGATAAGTTACTTGAGAACGAAGCCGTACAAGGTGTGGCTCCGTTTGTAATTGGGCCAGTTTTGATTGAGACGCAACCGAATGAGGGTCTTCCACAGATTGACACTCCTTTTATTCGTGGTGTGGATATTGAATTGGAGCAAACCGTCAGTTCACTGGTTTCCTCCAATAATGTAGTACAAGGAGAGATGGATTTAAGCGGAGGGCTGTTAGTAGGTTCGGAAATTAGATCGCGACTGAATCTCAAGGTTGGTGATTATCTTGCTGTGCATTCGGCGCGAAGTTTTCACCGTATTCGTGAATCGCAGGAGGCAGGGGGAGAAATTGTATTGCTACCGGACGACTACGAAGTAAGGGGAGTTATTGACGTTGATTTTTTCGAGTATAATTCAAAGTTCATGTTGACCTCGCTCGAGAATGCACAGGACTTATACGATTTAGGAGATGCTGTTCATGGACTAGGTGTCCGCTTGAAAGATGCTTCCTTGGCGGAGGCTACACGCCAGCAGTTGCTAAAGGTTTTACCAACTGGTTTGGTAGTGCGTACTTGGGAGGATGAGAATTCGTATTTGCTAGAAGCATTAGTTGTCGAGCGAAATGTAATGTTTTACTTGCTCTTTTTCGTTATGATTGTTGCTGCGTTTGGTATCACGAGTTCTCAGATCACCTTTGTTGTGCAGCGTACGCCGGAGATAGGCACGCTTAAAGCATTAGGTGCTAACGGTGGGCAAATCATGCGTATTTTTCTTTTCCAAAGCTTATTAGTTGCAATTCTAGGTTTACTTTTTGGTTTTGGTTTTGGGCTATTAGCACTGGAATTTAGAAATGAGTTTCTCATCTTAATGAGAGATATTACTGGTTTGGAGATTTTCCCAGCTAGCATTTATGGCTTTCAAGCTTTACCAGCTGAAATAGTTATTAGTGATCTTGTAAAGATTGGTGTTGGGTCATTCTTTATCTGTATTCTGGCTGGATTGTTGCCCGCATGGAATGCAAGTCGGCTTAGACCTGTGGAGGCATTTCGTCATGAGTAAGCCGATTCTTAAAGCTCAAGATTTAAAAAAATCTTACGATTTAGGTCGTCGAGCAGTCAAAGTTCTGCATGGTGTGAGCTTAGAGGTTGGTCAAGGCGAATTTCTGTCATTACAAGGAGCGTCTGGTACAGGGAAGAGTACACTTTTGCATTTACTGGGTGGGCTTGATAATCCGACGAGCGGACAAGTAAGTTCGAATGGGCAGTTGCTTTCGACTATGTCTTCGAGAAGTTTGGCGAAGTGGAGAAATACCAAGGTGGGCTTTGTTTTTCAAGGTTATCACTTACTCCCAGAGTTCGATGCATTGGAGAATGTTCTGATCCCATCACGTATTGCGCATGTTAAATATTTGAAGTCATTGGAACGTGCGCAATTACTTTTGAAACGAGTAGGTTTAGGCAATCGTATGCATCACTTACCGGCGGAGCTTTCTGGGGGGGAGCAGCAGAGGGTGGCTCTTGCGAGATCGTTGATCAATAATCCAAAGATACTTCTCGCTGATGAACCAACTGGTAACCTTGACTCGAAAACAGGTAATGATGTTTTGAACCTGTTGTGTGACCTTCAGGCTGAGTCTGGACTCACTATGATTATTGCTACGCACGATAGCAAAGTAGCTAATCGGGCCCACAATACTATTAAACTAGTTGACGGTTTAATTGTATAAGGGTTGAAAACTATGCAATTACTTTAACAAGTTTCACTAATTATTAGATTGTTTTAGAGTTGCTCCAATGACTCGTCGAGAAGGGCGTAGAGCGACTCCATTGTTTCCTGTGTTTCATCACCCATACTTGAGAGGCGAAAAGTTTTGCCCTTGAGTTTGCCATATCCACCGTCAATCAGGATGCCACGTTCTTTCATAAGCCCTTGCAGCTTAGCTACTTCAATCTCCCGACCACCTGGTTTGGCACCATTGTTGACACAGGTCAGAGTTTTGGACTCATATCCAGCCTCGGGAAATATTGTGAATCCTTGTTTAGTCGCCCAGTCACGGGTCATTTTAGAAAGATTTGCATGTCTATCAAATCTTTGTGAAAGCCCTTCTTCCATAAAATCTTCAAGTTTTGATTTTAAAGCGTATATATGTCCGATACTAGGAGTGCTAGGAGTCATACTTTTTTCGGCATTTTTTTGGAATTCGATTAAGTCAAAATAATAGCCTCGATCATTGATACTCGCAGCTCTTTCTAAGGCAGCTTGTGAGGCTGTAAAAATACTAAAACCTGGAGGAAGAGCAAAAGCCTTTTGAGAGCCAGCGAGTAAAAGGTCAATTCCAAGCTTGTCGAATTCAATTTTAACACCTGTCATAGATGTGACACTGTCGACTATAAACATCACATCGGGATATTTTTCTTTTAGTTTTGCAATTTCGTAGAGCGGACTCATTACGCCGGTGGAAGTTTCGTTGTGGACCATTGTAATAGCATCGAATTTCCCAGTAGCCAGTCGCTCGTCAATTTGTTCTGGCAGAATAGGGGAACCCCATTCGACTTGTAACGATTCTGCATACTTACCACAACGTTTGGAGACATCATGCCATTTATCTGAGAATGCTCCCTTCATACAGTTAAGAACACCTTTTGATACTAGATTCCTCAAGGCTCCCTCCATAATACCCCATGCTGATGCAGTTCCGAGATATACTAATCGATTTGTAAAGAGTAATGCCTGCAAGTTGGGCATAATCGAATCATAAAGATTTTTAAAATCCTGACTACGATGTCCGATCATTGGAGTCCGAAATGCTTCGAATGTTTTGTTACTAACCTCAATGGGGCCTGGAATGTGAAGCTTAAGATGTGCCATAAAGCGCGTTAAGCATATTTCAAAGCCGCTATCCAAATCAAGTAACGAGTCAGGATCTGCAAAAAACTTGTAGGTCAGAGAATCCTCCCACACAATGTTCTCCCGCTCGGCGGAGAGGTGGCTGAGTGGTTTAAGGCGCACGCCTGGAAAGCGTGAGTACCTTCACGGGTATCGGGGGTTCGAATCCCCCCCTCTCCGCCATTTTCTACTTATTTTATTAGTTTTTTAAAAGGAATGAACTTCCATATGGTGCTCCGTTATTGGTTTCGAATTGATAGTTGACAGATTATCTTCAGGGGAGAAACATCACAAGCGATTCGGACAGCGGCACGTTTCTTCTGCGGTGTTCCCCACACCTACCTCCTTGGCGTCTGTTGTCCGGATCATTTTTTTTTCGTAACATCTTGACCGAGAAGAGGGTTCTGCTAATTTCTCCCGCCCCTTGATGGGGGTGTAGCTCAATTGGTTAGAGCGCCTGCCTGTCACGCAGGAGGTTGCGGGTTCAAGTCCCGTCACTCCCGCCATTTT
>NYWG01000067.1 GCA_002684915.1 Verrucomicrobiales bacterium | reverse complement strand
CTAGTACACTTGAATTATCGTCTTCTGGTGCTACAAGTGCCTTGACGATAGCCGCTGAAGATCCAGAAGGTTTTCCAATTACGTATGCTTACGATACTGCACCAGCTAGCCCTAATCAAATAACTAATGTTGCAGAGAATAATGGTACATTTACATTTACACCATCAACAAATACAGCACATGCTGGTAACTTTACATTAAGACTTAAAGCAACTGATGGTATTTCTACTACTTCTCACGCAGTAGCTTGTAGTCTCAATTTCTCTCCTGGACTTGCTTTCAAAACCATATATATCGCACATACATCGGGAACAGTTAGAGAAGTTACTGGTGGTGTTGATGAAGCAAATGCAGTAAGTCTTGATACTTTGATTACTAGTACTGCCGCACACGGTGATTTAATATATCTCAACCCCGCCGCAGGAGGTTATGGACATTTCAAAATCACTCATAGTACTGGACATGATACTTCGTCATCAGATCCATTTGCTCAAAAACGAATTGCATTCTGTGGTGGCGGTGCAAAACCCAACAACATATTCTTATGGCACAATCACGACGGAACAACTGGTAGACGAGATCACCCTATTTTCAGTAGTTCTTGGGGTGCTTCTAATAGTGCGCCTGATCCAATAACTTTAACTTATCGTCAATTTATGTTCAATCTTACTTATCATAGACATCAAACTTCAACTACTAACTATGAGTGTGCTATTACCAGAGATGGCAAAGGTGCTGGTTCAATGCTCAATTGTATCATTGACTTGAATGGTGGTAATTTTTCTTGGAGATATGATAATACTAATGGTACTACTTATAAAAGAACATTTAAACATTGTTCATTTTTGAATTATGGTACAGTAATGTCTCCTTATTCTGGATCTGCTAATGGCGTAAGAGCCATTGACTGTGCTTTTGAAGATGCTAGTAACAGAACTGGTGATATTGGATTGGCGGGTACTCAAGGCCAGAGTATAAATTTTGATGGTTGGAAATATGATAATTATACTACAAAAAACATTGAAATAACTACTGCTATAGCAAATGGTACATATGGACATTTGAAAGATTTAGATGATGTTACTTCAACGAATACACCTTTTAATACACATATGGACGACAACTAATCTAGCCTAACTAATGTAGGAAGTATTATAAATAGAGACATAATTAAAAGTAAGGAAAAATTATGTCAACTCCCAATTCAAGAACAACATTGAAGGATTACTGTCTTAGAAGATTAGGACATCCAGTTGTTGAAATAAATGTTGATGATGATCAAGTAGATGATCGTATTGATGATGCTTTATCTTTCTATAGAGATTATCATTATGACGGAACTGAAAAAGATTTTTTAAAGCATACTATAACAACAGCAAATATTACAAACAAATATATTGATATACCATCAACTGTTAGTGGTATCATTAGAGTTTTTCCAGTTGGAACAGGACTCAATGCAAACAATCTATTTAATCTTAGATATCAGTTAACATTAAACGAAGTTTTCGACTGGAGTAAGTCGGCCTTCTCTGGTTACTATACCAATATGGAAAATATTGCCTTGATGCAAGAGATATTTGTAGGGCAACAAGGTATACGTTTCAATAGACATACAGATAAACTTTATATAGATATGGACTGGGTTTCAAAAGTAACTGCTGGTGAATATCTTATTGTAGAGTGTTATAAAGTTTTAAATCCAGATACACATACTTCTGTATGGGGAGATTGGTGGTTAAGACAATATACAACACAACTTATCAAACGTCAATGGGGAGAAAATCTCAAGAAGTTTGAAGGTATGCAACTCCCTGGTGGTGTAAGTTTTAATGGTTCTGCTATATGGGGCGAAGCTGAAGAAGAGATAAAAAGATTAGAAGAAGAAATAATATCAAAGTTTTCTATGCCCGTAATGGACATGATTGGATAATTTAAATGCCAACTAATTTTTATTTTAATAATAATGCTCATAGTGGGCAACAGAATCTAATTGAAGATTTAATAATCGAATCAATTAAGATTTATGGCTATGACAATTTCTATATTCCAAGACAACTCGTAAAAGAAGATGATTTGTTTGGTGAAGATGTATTATCTAAATTTGATAGTGCATATCCAATAGAAATGTATATTAAGAACGTAGAGGGTTTTGATGGAGAGGGTGAGTTTCTATCAAAGTTTAATCTAGAAGTTAGAGATCAGATTACTTTCTCAGTATCACATAGAAGATATCAAGAAGAAATACCAGAAGGTGCTATTAAGTTAGATAATCAAGGCGATAAAATACAACGCCCAATGGAAGGTGATTTAATATTCTTTCCACTCACAGGACAGCTTTACGAAATTAAATATGTAGATAAGCAACCAATATTCTACCAAATGGGTTCTTTACAGATGTATGATTTACGTTGTGAGTTGTTCGAATACAGTCACGAAGTTGTTGAAACAGGTGTTAAAGCGATTGATGATCTGGCCGCAAGACACACTATCAACGTACTTAACTTTCAAGTACTTCTTGAAACTTATAAAGAAAGAGCAGTTGGTACAGCGATACTCTCAAATGGTGGAGTTGGTAGTGTTACAGTAACAAATTCTGGAGATTACGCAACTGTTCCATCAGTTACATTTGGAGCCCCTCCCGCGGCACAGAAAGCCTTAGCTACAGCAACAATATCAGGTGGTGCAGTAACGGGTGCAACATTAAATACAAATCAATATGGTTCTGGATATATAGCAAATGTTCCAGTAACTTTCTCAGATCCCGAAACAACACAAAGATTAAATGCAACAGCGACAGCGGCAATATCAAGTGGAGCTGTTACGGGAACAAATATTACTCAAGCAGGTGGATTTTATTTACAACCACCATCTGTTTCAGTTTCAGCTTCTCCATCTGGACAAGATGCTGTTATAACATCTTCTCTTAATACTAATAATGGTGTTGCAAGTTTAACTGTTCAATCTGCAGGTGGTGGTTATACTTCAGCACCTACAATAACAATTGCCGCTCCAAATAATGCTATACATTTTGCGGCAACTGGAACAGCTACAGCTAATAGTCAAGGAAATATTACAAGTATTACAATTACTGAAGGTGGTAAATATTATGAAAATCCACCAACAGTTAATATTGCTAATCCACCTGATAGACAAACAGCCACAGGGACACCTATATTAACTGGCTCTGGAGTTACTAGTGTTAGTATGAGTAGTGCTGGAAGAGGTTATGTAAATGTTAATGGTACTCCATATGTACCATCAGTTACATTTACTGTAGAAACTTTTGCAGGTGGTATTAAACTTGAAGATAATAGTGGATTATTATTAGAGAATACTGCTAATACAACACACTCAAACTCAACAGCGAATAATCAATTATTCGAAACAGAGAAAACTGGTTTCTTAGACTTTACAGAACGGAATCCATTTAGTGAAGGGACTGATTGGTAATGTTTGGACAATTTCACTATCATAGCGCCATACGTAAATATATTATCATGTTTGGTAATATGTTTAATGATATAGATGTAGTACGTTTCAATAAAGCAGGCGAAAGTACTCAACAGATACGTGTACCCATTGCATACGGCCCAAAAGAAAAATTTCTAGCAAAACTTAGAAGTGATCCAGATGGTAGAAGAGAGATAGCAATGGTGTTACCGCGGTTATCTTTCGAAATTGAATCTATGCTTTACGCTCCAGAAAGAGTACTAGCTCGTTCTAATAAACAAGTTGGTAAAGGTGGAGGAAACAATACTTTAAGACAAACTTGGACTCCAGCTCCATATGATATCGATATGGTTCTTTATGGTATGTTCGCAAACAATGAAGATGCAGTACAAGTAGTAGAACAGATATTACCATACTTTCGCCCAGAGTGGACAAATAGTGTAAAGATAGTTAAAGAATTAAATCAATACGTAGATGTTCCTACTGTACTTACTGGTATGACAATAGAAGATACATATGATGGTGATTTTGATACACGTAGAGCAATAATATATACATTTCAATTTAGAATAAAAGGATATATATTTGGACCTGTTACTAATCGTGGTATTATTCGTAGGGCTTATGTTAATCAGTTTATTCCTTCTAGTAATACTGCTACTGGAAATGTAGTTGTTAGTACGACAGATGATAAACTACAAAAAATAACTTTAACACCAGGACTTTTAGCGAATGGACAGCCGACATCAAATAGTTCAGCTAGTGTTCCTATAAACCAAATATCAGCAAACTCTAATTATGGATTTGCTTTTGATAGGGAAGATTTCTTTCAATGAAAAATAATGTGACAGATAATCTAAATGATGTTTTCAAAGTGGGGACTGATTTAGTGGAAGTAGAAAAAGAAAAAACAGAAGTTAATGTGCCTGAAGATGTAGATAACGATTACAAATATGCAAGAGAAAATTTGTACGGAGTTATTGAAAAGGGTACAGAAGCTTTAGATAATTTAATTGACTTAGCGAAAGCTAGTGAACACCCTAGAGCATTTGAAGTTGTATCTCAACTTACCAAGACACTTGTAGATGCGAATAAAGACTTACTAGAGATTCAAAAGAAAGTTAAAGACTTAAAGAAAGAAGATGAAAAAGAACAACCTCAACAAGTAACAAATGCATTGTTTGTTGGTTCAACTGCTGAACTTCAAAAAATGATAAACGGGAGATGATATGTACGAATATAATGTAAAAGTAGTAAAAGTAATTGACGGAGATACTGTTGATGTTGATATCGATTTGGGTTTCGGAGTTTGGTTACATAAAGAAAGAGTAAGACTTCACGGTATCGATACACCCGAATCTAGAACAAGTGATGCTGAAGAGAAAGTGTATGGACTAAAAGCTAAAGAATTTCTTACTAAATGGGTAACATCAGGTGATGTCACTTTGAGAACAAAAACTTATGATGCTAAGGGAAAGTTTGGTAGAATACTTGGAGAATTATGGTATGGTGGTACACATAATATAAATCTAAAGATGATTGATGAACATCACGCAGTTGCTTATCACGGACAATCTAAAGATGATATAGCAGAAGAACATTTAAAAAATAGAGTTTTTATAAACGAAAGAGATAGAAACATAGAAGATAGAAAAACGAATGCCAACTAATACGTATCTTGGAAATCCAAATCTTAAAGCAAAGGGTGTACAAGTTGAATATACTAAAGATAGTGTAAACGAATTTCTAAAATGTTCTAAAGATCCAGTATACTTTGCAAAGAATTATGTTAAGATTATTAACGTAGACAGAGGACTAATACCCTTTGAAATGTATGACTTTCAAGAAGAGATGGTTAATACATTTAATAATAATCGTTTTAGTATATGTAAACTACCAAGACAATCAGGAAAATCAACAACAGTTACAGCTTACATATTATGGCTAATATTATTCCATGATAGTCAGAACATAGCCATTCTTGCTAACAAAGGTTCTCTTGCAAGAGATTTGTTAGGTAAAATACAATTAGCATATGAATACTTACCAAAATGGTTACAACAAGGAATTGTTGTGTGGAATAAAGGTAACATAGAATTAGAGAATAGTTCTAAAGTTGTATCAGCCGCAACATCATCTTCAGCTATTCGTGGTGGTTCTTTCAATCTAATATTCTTAGACGAATTTGCATTTGTGGGTAATAATATGGCTGAAGAGTTTTTCAGTTCTGTTTATCCTACGATATCTTCTGGACAAAGTTCGAAAGTTATTATCGTATCTACACCGAATGGTATGAATCATTTCTATAAGATGTGGACTGATGCAGAAGAAAAGAATAGTAAATATGTGCCTATCGAAGTTCATTGGGACCAAGTACCAGGAAGAGATGAACAATGGAAATTAGAAACGATAGCAAATACTTCAGATGAACAGTTTAGACAAGAATTTGAATGTGAATTTCTAGGTTCTGCTGGTACACTTATACACCCAACTAAATTAAAAAATCTTGCACACGTTAAACCACGAAAAGTTTGGGAAGAAGTAGATGTATATGAAGATGCTATTGAGGGACACACATATGCAATGTCTGTTGATGTTTCAAGAGGTGTTGGTTTAGATTACTCTGCATTTGTTGTAGTAGATATAACACAAATGCCATATAAATTAGTAGCAAAGTTTAGAAGTAAAGATATGTCACCTCTTGTATATCCGACAATTATATACAATGTGGGAATGCATTACAATCAAGCATTTGTTCTTGTTGAAGTTAATGATATAGGACAACAAGTAGCAGATATATTACATCAAGACTTAGAGTATGAAAATATGTTGTCAACTACTCTTAAGGGTAGAGCAGGACAACAAATAAGTGGTGGATTTTCTGGTTCTACATCTATGGGAATAAGAACAACAAAACAAGTCAAAAGAATAGGTTGTTCTAATCTAAAAGATTTAGTTGAACAAGATAAATTTATTATACAAGACTATGACTTGATAGTGGAATTATCTACTTTTATAAGTAGAAATGGAAGCTATGAAGCTGAAGAGGGTTCGCATGACGATTTAGTAATGTGTTGTGTTTTATTTTCTTGGCTAGCCAAGCAAACATATTTTAGAGACATTACTGATACAGATATAAGACAAAGAATCTATGATGATAAGTTAAGAATGTTAGAGGAACAAGCTTTACCCTTTGCAATTGTAGATGATGGACAGCCTGAGCAAGGAATTGTACACAATCAAGCTGATATAGAAGAATTTATCAACAGTAAAAACAAAGATAACTGGTATAGAATCTAAATCACTTAAAAAGTGTTTTTTATAAATATTGGTGTAATAAAGCAAACTAAATGCAAAAAATCTTGGTATAATCTTAAAGGAGATAAACAATGGCATTTCAAGTATCACCTGGAGTTAATGTTAGTGAGGTTGATCTTACTACTGTTGTGCCTGCAGTTTCGACTACAACCGGGGCATTAGCTGGACATTTTAAATGGGGTCCTGTTGAAGAGAGAGTATTAATCGATAGCGAAGATAGATTAGTATCGACTTTCTCCAAACCCAATTCTAATACAGCTAGTGACTTCTTTACTGCGGCAAACTTTTTATCTTATGGTAATTCCTTATTTACAGTACGAGTAGTAGACTCTTCAACAGCTAAAAATGCCGTGACTGGTTCAGTCGGTGCATATGTTAAAAATACTACACACTATGAAGAAGCTTTCACCCATGCGTCTAATAATGGTGACTGGATAGCAAAATATCCTGGAATAATGGGAAATAGTTTAAAAGTATCTGTATGTCAAGGAAAAGCGGCATATGAAAGTGCAGTAACAGTAGCACAAACCCACTCAATAACACAGAACACAAAATTATTAAAAATTAATACTAACTCTTTTACACCTGGAAACAGTTTCGCTGTAGGAGATTTAATTCTATTAGGACCAGATAAGCACAGTTGTAAGATAGCATCTATGTCTGGTAACACAATCACTCTAGATAGTAATTACACAGGTAATACTGTTACTAGAAGTGCAGTAAACATTACAAGAAGATGGGAATATTTTAATAGTGTAGATAATGCA
The DNA here is from genome assembly GCA_002684915.1 of Verrucomicrobiales bacterium. Taxonomy (GTDB): domain Bacteria; phylum Verrucomicrobiota; class Verrucomicrobiia; order Limisphaerales; family UBA1096; genus UBA1096. The sequence goes on along the minus strand of NYWG01000067.1, from coordinate 22,084 downwards.
CCAACAACTACTACACACGCAAATACAGTTAACTCAACTGGAGATGCAATACACGTTGTAGTTGCCGATCATGGAGGAGAAATCTCTGGTTCTGCAGGACAAGTATTAGAAGTTTGGGAAAATGTCTCAGTAGCTTCTGACGCCAAAACAGAACAAGGTGGAGGAAACTACTACAAAGATGTAATCAATCAAAGTTCATCTTGGATTTGGTGGGGAGCCCACAACACTAACTTAACAAATTCTGGAAAAATAGCTGGTTCTACAAATGACGGAACAGCTGGTTCTGGTATATCTTATGCGGCCGCGGCTCTACCTGTAACAAATATTATGAGTAAGGGAATAGATGGTACCAGCCCTGGTACTTCTGCCATAATTGCAGGATTAGATAAGTTTAAATCAGCAGAAGATGTTGATATATCACTTATACTCGGTTCAGCAAATGCTGTAACTGTAGCTACACATATGATATCTAACATAGCTGGTTCAAGAAAAGACTGTGTAGCAGTTGTTTCACCAGAAAGAGCAGATTGTGTTAATAACAACTCTTATGCTGGTAAAGAAAGAACAGACATTATCGCATATAGAGATACACTACCTAGTTCTTCTTATGCAGTTATGGACTCTGGATGGAAATATCAGTATGACAAATATAATGATGTATATAGATATGTTCCTTTAAATGGAGATACTGCAGGGCTTATGGTTCAAACAGACTTAACTAGAGATCCATGGTATTCACCAGCAGGCTTCAATAGAGGTAATGTTAAGAATTGTATCAAACTAGCATTCAATCCATCAAAAGCAGATAGAGATGAACTATACAAGAAGGGTGTTAACCCAGTAGTAACATTCCCTGGACAAGGTACTGTATTGTTCGGTGATAAAACTATGTTGGCTCAACCTAGTGCTTTCGATAGAATTAATGTAAGACGATTGTTTATAGTTCTAGAAAAAGCTATCTCAACTGCCGCTAAATTCACTCTATTTGAATTTAATGATACATTCACACGTTCACAATTCAAAAACTTAGTAGAGCCTTTCTTACGAGATGTTCAAGGGCGAAGAGGTATTACAGACTTTGCTGTTGTTTGTGATGGCACTAACAATACGGGTGAAGTAATCGATAGAAACGAATTTGTTGGAGACATTTATGTTAAACCAGCACGTTCAATAAACTACATTCAACTTAACTTTGTTGCAGTTCGTTCTGGAATAGAATTTTCTGAAATTGTAGGGAAAGCAACATAAATAGGTAGACAGGAGATAAAAAAATGGCTTTTAATGTAAACGAATTTTCTGGTGCCTTAAAGTCGGGTGGTGCAAGAAACTCACTTTTTCAAGTGAATATTACAAACCCGATTAACGGAGTTGCTGATGCTCAAGTCCCCTTTATGTGTAAGGGGGCTCAAATACCTGCGGCTACTTTAGGAACTATTGAAGTTCCATATTTTGGTAGACAGATTAAGATAGCGGGTAATAGAACATACGCAGAATGGAGTCCTACTATCATTAATGATGAAGATATGACAATCAGAAATGCAATGGAACAATGGAATCACTCTATCAATAGTGTTCAAGGTAACTTGAGAACTACTGGCGGTTCTGCTCCAACTCTGTATAAAGCTTCAGCACAGGTAACTCAGTATTCTAAAACTGGCGAAATTCTACGAGTATACAACTTTGTCGGATTATATCCATCAGAAGTGTCTACTATAGATATGGCTTGGGACGCCGAAACAATCCAAGAATATACTGTGACTTTTCAGTATGATTATTGGGAAGTATCAGGTGGTACTACAGGAAATGCAGGCGGAATTTAATTCCAGCAAGTGATTTCGTGAGTCATAAATATATGATTAGACACACGTAAAGGATATAATATGGCAGGAGAAAGAAAGGGTTTTCTGCGAGAAGCAGTTGAACTATTCGGATTTCGTATAGGTAGGCCTGACAAAGATGCTCAGAATCTACCTTCATTTGTTCCCCCATCTAATGATGATGGTTCTTTAACTATCGCTGAAGGTGGAGCATTCGGAACAACAGTTGATCTTGAAAATAAAATCAAAAATGAATCAGCCCTTATAACAAAATACAGAGAAATGTCTCTGCAACCAGAGGCTGAACGGGCAATAGATGATGTCATCAACGAGGCTATTATTGTTGATGACAATCAAATGCCTGTAGAAATCAACATGGACGATGTTGAAGAAGGTTATCTTTCAGAAGATATCAAAGAACTCATACGTATGGAGTTTGATTCTATTCTGAAGATGCTCAAAATGAACACTAAAGGATATGAAATCTTTCGTAAATGGTACGTAGACGGAAGAATATATTTTCATTGCGTTATAGATTTAAAAAGTCCTAGATTAGGTATCAAAGAATTACGTTACGTTGATCCAAGAAAAATCAAAAAAGTTAAAAAGCCAGTAAGAGATCCAAAAGCTAAGATAGACTCTGCGGCATTAATGAAAGAAGTATTTGATAAGAAATACGAAGAATTTTATCTATATCAAAACAAAGGCGTTAATGATAGTAATTCTGGACTTAAAATTGCACCAGATGCCATAGCTTATTGTCATAGTGGAGTTTTAGATACTAGAAACTATTCTGTACTATCACACTTACATAAAGCTATCAAACCACTTAATCAGTTAAGAATGCTAGAAGATGCTACTGTTATTTACAGATTAGCTAGGGCACCTGAAAGAAGAATATTCTACATTGATGTTGGTAATTTACCGAAGCAAAAAGCTGAACAATACCTAAGAGATATGATGATTAAACACAAGAACAAACTTGTGTATGATGCTAATACTGGTGAAGTAAGAGATGATAGAAAATTTCTCACTATGCTAGAAGATTATTGGCTCCCTAGAAGAGAGGGTGGAAGAGGAACTGAAATTACTACTTTACCAGGTGGACAAAATCTTGGTGAATTAGAAGACGTACAATACTTTAGACGTAAGCTTTATGAATCATTAAACGTACCTATCTCACGATTAGAGACAGATACACAGTTTAATGTTGGTAGAAATTCTGAAATAACAAGAGATGAAATTAAATTTTCTAAGTTTGTTAATAGATTACGTTCTAAATTCTCAGAATTATTTTTAGTTTTATTAGAAAAACAGCTTATGCTTAAGGGTGTTATGACTTTAGGTGAATGGGCTGAAATAAAAGATTTATTAAAGTTTGATTTCCAAGAAGATAATCACTTCTCAGAATTAAGAGATGGTGAAATTCTAAGAGAAAGAATGACTTTATTACAAGATATAGATCAATATACAGGAAGATATTTCTCTCAAAAGTGGATTAGAGAGAATGTTTTAAAGCAAACTGAAGAAGATATTGAAAAAATCGATCAAGAAATTGAAGGTGAGAAAGATTCCGATGATGAATTGGAGACTGAGGAATAAACAATTATAAATATGCAATAGGAGAATAAATTATGGCTGAGAAAGAATACACTTCCGCAGATGCAGTAAATTTTGCAATGTCTGGTAATTCAGGTGAGTTTAAAAATGCTGTTAATAAATTAATGGCAGATAGAGTAGCACAAGCAGTAGAACTAAAAAGAGTAGATGTTGCGGCTAACTTTATGAAAACTCAAGAAGTAGAACCAGAAGTTACTGTAGAACCAGAGGTAGCAACAGCCGAACCAGTAGAGGAACCAACAGATGCGACTACAGAAGTTCAGTAATTTCATTGGCGAAGCCGATGCTAAAGATTACGTAGCACCAAAAGATTCTGATGATGAAGTAATTAAATATAAGCCTCGTTCTAAAGGGGAAGAAGAGTTTGTAGCTAAACATAAAGTTACTAAATCTGATGCTGAGCCTAGAGGACAAGATCATATCTTTAACGGAAGTATCAAAGAAGAAGTCGAAGTAGAAGACGAAAAAAAAAAGTTAGATGAAGGCGTTTTAGATACTTTACGTAAGATAGTTAAAGATAAACAGGCTCAAAAAATTAAGTTTAAGAATGGCAAACAGATGATGATTGATATGCAAACTGCTAATATGATTACTAAGTCATTCGATAAAAGAATTAAAAAAGCTGATACTAAGGCTAAAGTTGAAAAGTTACTGGACAGTGGACCAGAAGGCTTAATGAAAGTCTTAGATATTATGCAAAATAATTAAGGACAAAGAAATGGGAATAACAGTAAAAGGGACATCTACAGCACTAGCTACTGGTACTACAAAATTTGATGACTGTACAGCAGTTCATCTTTGTGGACATACTTCTGCTGTAACTGTAACAGTCCGAAACGAGGCTGATGATGCCGATGTCGGAACAATAAAAATACCCGCTAATGGCCAGATGGTAGTTAATTTATTTATTGGCCAGGGATTACGTGGACCTACTACAGTATCGGGTACACAAGTAGCCGCAGGAGATTCAATCTAATGAAACTAATATGTGAAGACAACTTTGAAGAAGTACAATATCTGCACGAAGAAAAAGACGGAAAGAAAAGTCTTCATATAGAAGGTGTCTTTATGCAAGGCGATATTAAAAATAGAAATGGAAGAGTTTATCCTAGTGCCATTCTAGCTAATGAAGTAGCAAGATATGATCAAGAATATATTCAAAAGAAGAGAGCATATGGTGAACTTGGACATCCACAAGGACCTACTATTAATTTAGAGAGAGTGTCACACCTTATAACATCACTAAGAAAAGAAGGTTCTAATTTCATTGGTAAAGCAAAAATTATGACTGAAACACCATATGGTAAAATAGTTGAGTCTCTTATGAAAGAAGGCGCACAACTTGGTGTATCAAGTCGTGGTATGGGAAGTTTACAGCAAAAGGGCGGCGCCCAAGAAGTACAAAAAGATTTTTATCTAGCAACTGCCGCTGATATAGTTGCTGATCCATCTGCACCTAGTGCCTTTGTTAATGGCATTATGGAAAGCAAAGAATGGGTATGGGATAACGGTATGATACGTGAAGCCGATATCGCTGACATGCAGAATGAGGTTAAAACAGCCTCGAGAAGTGAGTTAGAGAATGTAAAGTTGAAAGTCTTTGAAGATTTTCTATCAAAACTATAAAATTTATAAATAGATTGTAATTAATAAAATGATCAAAACAAGGAGCAAATAGATGTCCGATCAAGTTCAAGAAAACACTCAAGAGGAAGAAATCCTCGAGGACGTGGTTGCTGATCAGGAAGTTGAAGCTGTTGAGTCAGATGATAGTTCAATTGACGAAGGTAAAAAGGCGTCAATGGGTGATCCTTCAGAAATTCCAGATCCAGATCCTAAGTCAAACTCAGGCAAAGAAGCCAAAAAGGGAGCTGGTGAGCCTGCTCAAAAACTCCCTGGTACTAAAGTTGGTATGATCAATGCTATGGTACAGAAACTTAACTCAATGAATAAAGCTGGTGTTAAAGATATGGTAACAACCATGATGCAACCTGCTAATGAAGAAGTAGCTGAAACTGAAAAAGCACCAACACTTAAAGAAACAATTAAAGTATCTAAAGACGATATCGATATTTCAGATGATGTTAAAGCATTATTTGGTAACGAAGATTTGTCAGAAGACTTTAAAGATAAAGCAACAACAATCTTTGAAGCCGCTGTACTTTCAAAAGTAAATGAAGTACTAGAAAACGCAACAGTAGATATGAATGCTGAAATCGAAGCTGAAAAAGAGTCTCTAAAAGAAGACTTAACTAAAAAGCTTGATGATTATCTAGAGTATGTCGCTGAAGAGTGGGTTAAAGATAATGAACTTGCCATCGAAAAAGGTATACGTTCTGAAATCGTTGAAAACTTTATGGTTGGCTTACGTAATCTTTTCACAGAAAACTATATCGACATTCCAGAAGATAAAGTAGATATTGTTGATGAGATGGCTTCTAAAGTTGAAGAACTAGAAAAATCAGTCAATGAAGAAATCGAAAAGAATATCGAAGTTAAAAAAGAACTATCTGAGATGAAAAAGAATGAAGCTTTCATTCAAGTTAGCGAAGAACTAACAGAGACTCAGAAAGAGAAATTGAAGTCCCTAGCTGAAGGTGTTGATGTAGAAGACGAGAAGTATATCGACAAGCTAAAGACTATCAAGGAGAACTATTTTCCAAAAGACGGGGAAGTGGTAAATGAGAATGATGTGAGTGAGGAAGAACCTCTGGAGAATATAGAGGAAGATAGTAACCAAGTGAACGGCTCTATGGCCGCGTACACGCAGGCCATATCTCGAAGCATCAAAAAGTAATAATTTATAAATATTGTAACTAAAGGCTGAAAATAGTTTAAAGGAGAAACTAATATGTATCAATCTGATGAACTTCAAAAGAAGTGGCAGCCAGTTCTTGAGCACCCTGATTTAGCAGAAATAAAGGATGCCCATAAGAGAGCCGTAACTGCAACTCTTCTTGAAAACCAAGAAAATTCTGCCAGAGAGCAAAACGCTGGTTCTGGTGGATATAGAAGTCCTTCTCTACTTGGAGAAGCGGCGCCAACTAACGCAATGGGAGCCTCAAGTTCTACCGCATCTGCTGGTAGTGTAGACACTTTTGATCCCGTTTTAATCTCACTCGTAAGACGTTCTATGCCAAATCTTATAGCATATGATGTTTGCGGTGTTCAACCAATGACTGGACCAACAGGACTCATTTTCGCAATGAGATCCAGACTAGCATCTCAAACAGGTAGTGAAGCACTCTTCAATGAAGCGCCAACTCACGCATCTAGAGGTTCTGGTAATGGAGCGAATACAGCCTCTTTCGCGGCGGCTAACTCTTCTGCTGGTGGGGCAATGACAGGAACTGATCCTACTGCAAGATCGGCTTCTTCAACTGGTGGTGCTTATAACGTCCACACAGGTATGTCAACAGCCACTGCTGAAGCATTGGGTGACGGAACTGCTAATAACGGTTTCAACGAAATGGCTTTCTCAATCGAGAAAATTTCTGTAACTGCTGTTTCAAGAGCCCTAAAAGCTGAGTACACAATGGAATTAGCACAAGACTTGAAAGCAATTCACGGACTTGATGCTGAAACCGAATTGTCAAACATACTATCTGCTGAAATCTTAGCTGAGATCAACAGAGAAGTTGTGAGAACAATTAACTACTCTGCTGTAGCTGGTTCACAAAACAACACAACTGCCGCTGGTACATTTGATCTTGACACAGACTCAAATGGACGTTGGAGTGTTGAAAAGTTCAAAGGCTTAATGTTCAACATTGAACGTGATGCAAACGAACTAGCAAAAGCAACCAGACGAGGTAAAGGTAACGTAATGTTATGTTCTTCTGATGTAGCTTCTGCACTTCAAATGGCTGGTGTACTTGACTACACACCTGCTCTAAACAACAACCTAAACGTAGACGATACAGGAAATACATTTGCTGGTGTTCTTAACGGAAGAATCAAAGTGTATATCGATCCTTATTTTGCACCTGCAAGTTCAGGCGCTTCTGCGGCTCATTACTACACATTAGGGTATAAAGGTTCTAGTGCCTTTGATGCAGGACTTTTCTATTGTCCTTATGTACCTCTTCAAATGGTAAGAGCAATTGGTGAGCAATCTTTTCAACCAAAGATTGGTTTCAAAACTCGTTACGGTATGGTAGCAAATCCTTTCGCTACTGCTGATGCTAACGGTGTTGCGGCTAGACTTGGTTCTGGAGATGGTAACAAGTATTACAGATTAACAAAAGTTAATAACTTAATGTAATCTCAGTATCACATAAAAACTTTAAGAGGGCTTAACGGCCCTCTTTTTTTTGGGTTTTTGAAATACTATATAGTTGTGTTACGACAAATGTAACGTATTATCAAAAACTGGCAGAGTATCTCCTTACGATCCTGCCACAACACCCTCGAAAGGATTATCAATGAATTTTATTAGATCATTGACAATAGTATTATTGTCGTTATTTTTAATTACACCCGCTTTAGCAGATGAAAAAGTTAAAGTGGGATTTGTGTATGTAGGACCAGTGGGCGATCATGGCTGGACATATATGCACGATCAAGGCCGACAGATGGTTGAAGAAGAACTAGGTGGATTAGTAGAAACTTTTTATGTAGAGAATGTTGCTGAAGGTCCTGATGCTGAAAGAGTTATGACTAATATGGCTCTGCAAGGTGCTGATATTATATTTGCTACATCATTTGGATATATGGACGCAATGTTAAAAGTTGCTAAAAGATTTCCTGATGTGAAATTTGAACATGCCACTGGTTATAAAACTGCCCCTAATATGTCAGTTTACTCTTCAAAGTTTTATGAAGGTAGATATATACAAGGCGTGATTGCAGGAATGATGAGTGAAAAAGGTAAAGCTGGTTATATTGCTTCATTTCCTATCCCGGAAGTTATTCGTGGAATTAATTCGTTTTGGTTAGGTGCTACTTCTGTAAATCCTGATTTTGATATTGATGTAGTATGGGTAAACACTTGGTATGATCCAGGTAAAGAAGGCGATGCCGCTAGAGTATTAATACAACAAGGTGCTGATATCATTACACAGCATACAGATTCACCAGCGGCTTTACAAGTTGCTGAAGAATACGGAGTGAAAGCTTTTGGACAAGCTTCTGATATGATTAACTTTGCCCCAAATACACAATTGACTGCTATAATTGATCAATGGGGTCCTTACTATGTTGAAAGAGTAATGGCTGTTATTGATGGTAGTTGGGAAACTTCTGATACTTGGGGAGGTATGGATACTGGAATGGTAGAAATGGCTCCAATGACAAATATGCCCGAAGAAGTGTCTGACATTGCTGTTATGATAGCTAATAAAATTCATGACGGACAATTAGATCCGTTCGATGGTAAATTCTCTACTGGAGAATTATTGGGTATGAGTGACTATCTTCCTGGCATTGATGCTATGAAGCCTTAATTATAAACTAGTCATTGCGTAAACTTATAAATAGAGTATATAAGGAGTTTACGCAATGGCACTTCAAGGAACTATGCCCGGAAATCTTAGCTTTTTATCACCCCAGGGTTTTAAATTTGCTATTCAAAAATTACCAAATGTCAATTATTTTTGTACAGCGGCATCTATACCAGACATCACATTAGGACAAGTAGATCAAGAAAATATCTTTATTAAGATACCAGTACCAGGCGATAAGCTTGTATTCTCTCCATTAGATTTAAGATTTCAAGTAGACGAAGATTTAAAAAACTTTAAAGAAATATATGATTGGTTAGAAGGATTAGGATATCCAGATAACTTTCAACAAAGAGCAAATCTACAATCTACATTACAGCAAACAAACACACACGCAGGGTTAACTCATTCAGATGGATCTCTTCTAGTTACTACTGCACAATATCAACCCAACATTGAAATTAAATTCATAGATTTGTACCCAATAAGTTTAGGTGCATTAGAATTTAACGTGCAAGGAACTGAAATAGAATATCTAGTGGGTTCAGTTCAATTTGCATATAGGAAGTATTCAATTGACACAGTAAAGTAATTGTGTTATAATGTCTATATTAACATACACATATGGTAATTTTGCTCTTGAATTAGATAAGGGAAAGGGTATTGTATGGAAAGATGGATTACTTTTATTTAAAGGATTTGGTTATACTGCTATAAAGATATATATTGAAAATGTACCAGAACATAAACATAAGTTCCGTTCTCAATTAGCAATGAGACAGAAAGTTATTTTCAATAAATCACCCAAAGATGAACCACAGATAGAGAAACCACAGAAGAAATTAAAAAAGAGATAGTTATGGATTATTTGATTGTTATTATTTTTAGTACATTGTTACCCAATGGAATGAAAGATATGTACGTGTTCGAAAGGCCTTCATTTGAAACTGTAGAAGAGTGTATTAATGGTGCTAATGATCCCAAATTAATTAAAAAAATGACTGCTAAACTTTATATGGAATATGGTAGAGCAAAAGCAATAGAACGTGTTATATGTTCTACTGAAAAGAAGATAGTGGAAGTTTTAGAACAAAGTAAAGGGACTGATATATGAGATGTTGGCATTGTAGTAATGAATTGATTTGGGGTGGGGATCACGATATTGAAGAAGATAATGAAGATTATGATATGGTAACTAATTTATCTTGTCCTAAATGTGAAAGTTACGTAGAAGTTTATCGTAAAAAGGAAGATATGAATGAAGATTGAAGATATTATGGAAATGTGGAATAAAGATAGTCAGATGGACGAAACTGAATTAGCCACAGAAAGTTCGAATATACCAGTAGTTCATAATAAATACTTAAAGATATTTATGGCAGAACGAATAAAAATGTTTCAAGCTAAAGCTGAACTTAAAAAGAAACGTAGATTAATACTAGAGTATTATCTAGGTGAACTAGATCAAGAAGAATTAAAAGAACTTGGTAGAGAACAATTTTACAAAAAATTATTAAAGAACGAAGTTGATTTATATGTTGATAGTGATGATGCTCTTACAGAACATAGTCTTAGGGTATCAGTACAAGAAGAAAAAGTCAACTATTTAGAGGCTGTTTTAAGACAGATAAATAACAGAGGGTTTCAGATAAAAAATGCAATCGACTGGAATAGATTCATCACTGGATAGCGAAGATAGAATCGCACTATTAAAAATGCGAATTGAAAAATTTAAGAAAGATCATGCAATACTATGGACAAAGAGTTATCCATACAAGACACTAAAAATATTTCCCGACAAAGAAGAGATACCATCAGAATCTCCAAAAGAGACGCCGTATATGTCTCTATTGAGACAGAAACTGGTATCGCCAAAGAAATAAGTGAGTACTTTACATTTGATGTACCTGGGGCTTCATTTATGCCAGCTTATCGTAATCGCTATTGGGACGGTAAGATTAGATTATTCAATGTCAACACTAAACTTATATATCGGGGACTTCTACATCACTTAAAACTTTTTGCTGAACAAAGAGATTACGATTTAGATATACGTGACGGCTTAGATGATATAAATGATATATCGTTAAACGAGGCCGCTCTCTTCTGTAAAAATTATAAAATAAAGCCTCGAGATTATCAATTAGGAGCATTTGCCCATGCTATCCGAAACGAAAGAGCCTTGATATTATCTCCAACTGCTAGTGGTAAATCTTTGATTATTTTTATGTTATGTGATTATATTCCGGGGCGTAAATTAGTAATAGTTCCCACAACATCACTTGTTTATCAGTTAGATAAAGACTTTGAAGATTATTCTGATTCTAACAATAGTTATTCTACACATTTAATTATGTCGGGTCAAGACAAAAATGCAGATGCAGACATTTTTATTTCAACTTGGCAATCTATCTATAAATTACCAAAGAAATGGTTTGATCAGTTTGATATGATAATAGGTGATGAAGCACATTTATTCAAAGCTAACTCTCTTACAAAGATAATGACTAAGTTAGAGAATTGTGAATATAGATTTGGCTTTACTGGTACATTAGATGAAACACAAACACATAGATTAGTACTAGAGGGATTGTTTGGTCCAGTTATGAAGGCCATATCTACTAGAGAATTAATTGATANTAAGACAATAGCAGACTTGAAAATTAAAGCATTAGTACTTAAATATACTGATNCTACACGTAAAATGATGAGTAATGCGAAGTATGATGAAGAGATTAAATTTCTTGCAGGACATACACCACGAAATAATTTTATAAAAAACTTAGCATTGAGTAGAAAAGGTAATACTCTTATACTATTTCAGATGGTAGAAAAGCATGGTAAAATAATTTATGAACTCATAAATAGTAGTGTAAATGGTAAACGAAAAGTATTTTTTATATATGGAGGGGTTGATGCTCAAGAAAGAGAACGTGCTAGGGAAATTACTGAGAAAGAGACAGATGCAATTATCGTGGCTAGTTATGGCACATTCTCAACTGGCATTAATATACGAAACTTACACAATATTATTTTTGCTAGTCCTAGTAAGTCTCGTATAAGAAATTTACAATCTATAGGTAGAGGATTACGTAAAAGTGATAAAAAAGTTTTGGCGACTCTATACGATATTTCTGATGATTTATCTTGGAAGTCTTGGCATAATTTTACTCTTAAACACTTTGCCGTCAGAGTGAAAATGTATAATGAAGAAGAATTTGATTATAAGATATACAACATAAGGTTAAAAGATGATATCTGTAATTAAACTATCAAATGGTGAAACATTGATAGCTGACATAACATATAAAGATGATACTAAACTCACAGTATCAGAACCACTAAAGTTGGATTTCATTCAGCACTTTGGTGGTCCAGCTATGATTACTACATTTTGGGTACCATTTGAGAAAGAGAAAATAAGTGTTGACATTAGTATGCAACATGTGATAATGTCTAATGAAGTACCTAAAGAAACACAAGAATTTTATTATAAGTCTCTTGTTAATGTTAGAGGCGAAATGGAACCAGAAACAGAAGAAACAATGAAAGAAAGAGTGAAACAGGCTATGAAAAAAATTTACAGTTCTAATACATTCCCACATACGGTGCATTGATGGCTAAGCGACAGAAACATAATTATGTGGATAACAAAAAATTCCTAGCAGAGATGATTAAATACCGAGAATCTGTTATTGATTCAAAACCAGATACTCGCCCTAGAGTGCCGTTTTATATCGGTGATTGTATTATGAAGATAGCAACACATTTATCATATAAGCCAAATTTTGTGAATTATACATTCAGAGAAGAAATGATATCTGATGGAGTAGAAAATTGTTTACAATATATTGACAACTTTAATCCAGAGAAATCCAGAAATCCTTTTGCATATTTTACACAAATAATTTATTTTGCATTTTTAAGACGTATACAAAAAGAGAAGAAGTATTTGTATACAAAATATAAAGCATCAGAGAATACTAATCTATTCGGTGAAACGTCAGAAAGACATACTCACGATGGTAATAATAATACTTATGCTGATAAGATAAAATATAATGAATGGAGTGAAGAGTATATGAATGATTTCATAGTAAATTTTGAAGAACATAAACGTAGAAAGAAAAGAAAGACAGTTGCTCCCCTAGACAAATTTATGGCTGAATAAATGAAGATAGCTATAATTAATGACACCCATTGGGGTGTTAGAAATGATTCGCAACAGTTTTTAGATTACTTCAAAAGATTTGTAGATAATATATTTCTACCATATCTAGATGAACACCAGATAGATACTGTAATACATCTTGGTGATATTGTAGATAGACGTAAGTATATAAACTTTGTAACTCTCAGACATCTTAAAGATACACTATTACACCCTATCTTAGATAGAGGGATTGATTTTCACGTTATTATTGGTAACCATGATGTACCATATAAGAACACAAATGATATCAATTCTATGGCTGAACTATTTGATAAACATAAAGTTTCTTACTATTCAGATCCTTCAGTACAAACTTTTGATGGAACTGACATTCTATTTTTACCATGGATTAATTCTAGTAATTATTCTGATAGTATGAATCATATTAAAAACTCTAAAGCACAAGTTTGTTTTGGACATTTAGAAATAGCTGGTTCACCTATGATGAGAGGTGTAACTAACGAACACGGTATGAGTATAGATGATTTTAAAAATTTTGATATAGTTGTTTCAGGCCACTTCCACACAAAATCTACTAATAGTAATATTAATTATCTTGGTACTCAATATGAACTTACTTGGAGTGATTATCAAGATCCCAAAGGCTTTCATATCTTTGATACTAATACAAGAGAATTAGAAATGATACGTAATCCTTATCGTATGTTTCATAAGATATTCTATGATGATGTTAAGAAAACTTCTGATGAAATTTTACATCAAGATTATTCTATGTATGAAGGTACCTATGTTAAAGTAGTAACTCAACAAAAAGAAAATCCTTATACGTTTGATTTGTTTATGGATAAACTTCATCAAGAAAGTCCAATAGCAATACAGATAGTAGACGATCATTTGAATTTACACTTAGAAGGTGATGATGATTTAATTAATCAAACTCAAGATACTGTTACTATACTTTCTAAATATATCGAAAATATGGAAACATCTGTCCCCAAGAAAAAGCTTGACAGTTTGATGCGAACATTATATAATGAAGCTTTGTATATGGAAGTCTAATGAAACATACTATAAGAGTATATCATGAAGATACAGATTTTTTAGGAGTAGTTTACTATGCTAATTATTTTAAGTATATAGAAAGGGCTCGTTCAGAACCAATTCGTGATTATAATCTTAAATTTAATTTTACAGTAGCTAATGTCTGTGCAGACTTCAAATCTCCTGCAAGATTTGATGATATACTAACAGTAACAACTAATTTAGATTACATAAAAGGTGCAAGTGTTGGTTTAAATCAAGTGATAACTAGAGATAAAGATTTAATATTTCTAGCTATAGTAAAGTGTGCATATGTCGTTGATGAAAAACCCACTAGAATACCACAAGAAGTTAAAGATACATTGAAAGATTTATTCAAATGAAAATATTAATATTCGGTTTACCCGGTTCAGGGAAAACAACTTTAGCAAAAGAATTAGCATATCATTTTTGTGTACCACATCACAATGCAGATTTCTATCGTACATTACATAATGATTGGGATTTTAGTGAACGTGGTAGATGGCGCCAATTAGAACGAATGGTACAACAAAAAGGTATTTTAGATTTTATAGCACCTCGTCAAGAGATGAGAGATATTGTTAAAGCTGATTTTACTATATGGATGGATACAATCAAAGAAAGTAAATATGAAGACACAAATCAACTGTTTGAAGTGCCTCATTATTTAGATATTGATTATAGAGTGGAAAAATGGATAGACATAAACCAACTACACAAATGCTTGGCAGATTTCAGCCCTGGCACGACGGACATACTGAACTTTTTAAAGTTGCACTTTCGAAAACTTCTCAAGTAGCAATATTACTAAGAGAGCAAGATGGAACTGAAAAGAACCCATTTAGTTTTGAAGACAGATGCAAAATGATAGATGATGCTCTTATAGACTATAAGGGTAAGTATGAGATTATAAGTGTACCAAACATTACACATATTACTTATGGGCGTGATGTAGGATATACTATAGAGCAAGAACATCTCAGTAAAGAGATTGAAGAAATTTCAGCTACTAAAATAAGGAAAGAATATTGGCAAAGATAGCAGTAACTGGTTGTGATGGCTTTATTGGTGGGACTTTATGTCCAAGATTAGAAAGACTTGGATATAAAATCGATTATTGGGACATCAAAAGAGAGAAAGATATAAAATTATTTTCTACTGATGCAGAAGTAGTTATACATCTTGCCGCTATGACTGGTGTTAGAAATAGTATAGGTAATGAAGAAGAGTATTACAGAGAGAATGTTGAAAACACTAAACACGTTCAAGAAGTTTGTCATCATTATGGTAAGAAATTAATCTATGCTTCTTCATCTAGTGCTATACATTGGTGGAAGAATGCATATGCGGCCACTAAAAAGATGAACGAAGCAACTGCAATGCCAGATCAATTGGGTTTAAGATTTTCTACAGTATACGGACCACGTAGTAGAAAAGATATGTTTATGACTAAGCTATATTACAATAGATTAGAATATGTCACAGATCATACGAGAGATTTTATCCACGTTGAAGATATTGTAGATGCTATAATCTTTTTTCTTGACAAAGACTTTAAACAACTGTATAGTGTATATAACATAGGTTCAGGCAAGACTACTAAGCTAACTGATATTGTCGAGAATCTTAATATGGTATGGGTTAAAAAAATGGAAGGTGAATCTTTCGAAGTAAATAATAATGAAATGGATATATCTCCAGTTTTAAAGTTGGGTTGGAAACCCACTAGAGAAATTTCAGATTATTTAGAGAAAGTAAAGAGAAAGAGGGTAGATGATTTATTTTAAAGATATTCGTTGGAAGAATTTCTTATCAACGGGTAACGTATGGACTAAAGTGAAATTAAATGAACATGCAAACACTATTATTGTTGGAGAAAATGGATCTGGCAAATCTACTATACTTGATGCATTATGCTTTGTACTATTCAATAAACCATTTAGAAAAATTTCTAAGTCTCAAATGCTTAACTCAATTAATATGGGTGGTTTAGAAGTTCACGTTAATTTTACTATAGGTAAAACAGACTATATTATTAAGAGAGGAATTAAGCCAGCTTTATTTGAAATATATCAAGATAATACTTTACTTAATCAACCCGGTTCTTCTAGAGATTATCAAAAGCAATTAGAAGAAACTATTATCAAATTAAACTTTAAATCTTTTACTCAAATAGTTGTACTCGGTGCATCTACATTTATTCCATTTATGCAACTATCTGTTGCTCATAGAAGAGAAGTTATAGAAGATTTATTAGACATTAGTATATTCTCTAATATGGGTAAACTACTAAAAGATAGAGTAGCAGATAACAGAGAATCGATCCGTGATACAGACTATCAAATAGATTTACTTATGAATAAGATAGAAACCCAACAATCATATATCCGTAAGCTTAAAGAACAGAATGATGATACGATAGCTACATTTCAAGGATTGATTGATGGTGCCCAAGATGAGATAAATGATCTATCACAACTATCTAATACTATATTGTTAGATATTGAAAAATTATCAGAGCAAGTTCAACCACTTAAAGGCGAAGAAACTAAAAGAACTAAACTTGATGATATTCACAAAAGAATGAGTACTAAAGTAAAGAACATACAGAAAAAGATCCAGTTCTTTGCTGAAACAAATAATTGTCCAACTTGTTCACAAGAAATTGATGAGACTATCAAGAAACAAAAGATAGCAGAACACGAAGAACAACAGAAAGAAATATATGATGGTGAAGATAAACTTGTAGATGAAGTTGCTAAACTTGATAAAAGAATTATGGAGTTGATGGAAAAGCAAACAGAACTTAATTCACTACAGACACAGATAACCGAGAATAACTCAAATATAAAATCCCTAAATAAGTCTATAAAGAAAAATCAAGATGAGATTGAAAAAATAAAATCTACGGGTGTAGATTCTACTGATGCTATAGAAACTTTAAAGACACACGAAGATGATAAAAGGATATATGAGACTAAGAAAGAAGAGTTAGTCAATGAGAAAGAGTTGTTTGGTGTAGCAGTAAATATGTTGAAAGATGATGGAATAAAAAAGAAAATTATTAAGCAATACGTACCCGTTATGAATAAATTGATTAATAAATATCTTGCCGCTTTAGATTTTTTCGTGTTGTTTGAGTTAGATGAGCAATTCAATGAAGTAATCAGGAGTAGACACAGAGATGAATTTTCTTATGCATCATTTTCAGAAGGTGAAAAGATGAGAATTGACTTAGCATTACTGTTTACTTGGAGAGCAATAGCTAAACTAAAGAACTCTATTAATACAAATTTATTAGTGCTAGACGAAGTGTTTGATGCATCTCTAGATAATAATGGGTGTGATGAATTTTTGAAATTGTTAAATCAATTGGATAATCAAACTAACGTGTTTGTTATCTCACACAAAGGAGATATTCTTGCTGAAAAGTTTAGAAATCAAATCAAATTCGAAAAGATTAAAAACTTTAGTAGAATTGCCGCATAAGATGAATACTTGTATTGTCATACCAGCTAGATATGGAAGTACAAGATTTCATGGAAAAGCTATAGCTAGATTAAATGGTATCCCTATGGTGAAGTATGTGGCGAAAGCCGCTGGTAAATCAGGACTTCCAGTTTATATTGCTACAGATGATGATGTAATTTCATCTTTTGCTGATGAAGTATACTTTGATCAATTTATGTACAACAATGGTACTGAACGTGTTGCTGGTGCAATGAAATGGAAAGAACTAGATAAGTATGAGAAGTTTATAAATGTACAATGCGATATGCCAGATGTTACTGTAGAGTGTATAGAGAAATGTGTTGAACTATTAGATTATTATCCAGTTAGTACTGTATACACAGATATGCCAGAAGAACAGAAGAAAGATCCAAATTCTGTAAAGCTTGTTAGAGCAGATAGTAAAGCTTGTTGGTTTGGTAGAGGTATTACTGGTTATGGTGAGTGGCATTTGGGTGTATATGGTTATAGAAGAAGTGCATTGTGGAATTATCCACACTATGGTGTTTCAGAAGAAGAAACAATAGAAGGATTAGAACAGTTACGTTGGTTAAAAAATGAAGTTGAGATAGGTGTAGCTAAAGTGAAATTTGATGGTATTGAAATAAACACACACGAAGATTTAGATATGTGGCATAAGAGAAATAGAATATAATGGGAAAGAGGAGTGACTATGAAAGAAAAGAAAGAGATTTCTACCCAACCCCGTTGGAAGCTTTTCTTCCAGTGGTACCTCACTTGCCATATAATTTTACTTATATTGAGCCATGTGCTGGAGATGGTACATTAGTAGAACATATTGAAGATCATTGTACAGGTGCAAAGTTGCAATTAGCTTCTGATATTGAACCCCAAGCTGATTGGATAGAAAAGTGGGATATGTTTGAATTGATTATAAAACCATCTACACAATTTATCATAACTAATCCACCCTGGGACAGAAAAATCCTACATAGTATGATAGAGAAATTTTCTAGTAAAGTTGGTATGTTTTTATTATTTGATGCAGATTGGATCCACACGAAACAAAGCATACCATATCAAGATATGTTACGTAGTGTTATAAGTGTTGGTAGAGTAAAATGGATACCAGATAGTAAATCAGTTGGTAAAGATAATTGTGCTTGGTATTATTTTGATGATAGGCCAGATTGGCAACAAGACGAAGTGAAGATAAAAAATGGAGCGATAAACTTATATGGCAAACGAGAGAATAAAACGAGATAAGACTCATTCACTTAGTAGAGCCTGGGAAAAATCTTTTAAGAAATCTGGTAAAGCTAAAGATAGAAGATTGAATAGAAAATTAGAAAGAGATTATGAACAACCAAGAAATATTCGACAAACTCAAAGCTAAATTACTAAAAACTCGGTTATTATGTATAACTGCTAGTGATTTATCAATAGATGCAAAAGCATTCGTCCTGGGTAATCCTGGTGATGCTGAGACTATAATTCCAGTGTTTAATCCGATTATAGTAAATAAATCAGAACAGATGTTTCTAAACGAAGAAACACATTATCAATATCCTGGATTGTTTCTCAAAGTTAAAAGACATAAAGAAATTAGATGTAGATATGCTGGACTAGATGGTACTGTTAATACTATCAAGTTTGAGAACGTAACTGCTGGACTATTTCAACAAGCTATAGACACATTAGATGGTATAAGATTTACGAGTCGAGCAAATAGATATCATTTAGAACTTGCCCAAAGAAAGAAAAGAAAATTAGATAAGTTAAGAAAAAGGAATTTATCATGATGGATTGGTTGACAACACTCGGTATAAAAAAGCACCCAGTTGAAATAGAAGAAGAACAAGCCGAAGATTTAACTTTTTCTAAAGAGAATTTATATAAGCATAGATGGGTGTGGTATCATTTAATATTATGTATTCAAATGATCTTGACAAACGTGTTATTAATTGCTATACTGGTTACCATAGCTATAAAATTATAGGAGAATCATATGTCAGAAGACGTTAAAGAATCTACAGAATATGAAAGTCTAATGGGTGTCAAAGAAAAACCCAATGCAGACTTAACTTCTTTTATGCCAGAACTTGATGAAACTGTAGTTGAAGAACCTTGGAAACAACACTGGAAAGAAATGCCAGAGTATAAGCAAGAAGATAAAAAAACTTTCAAAACTATACAATTACATTTTCGAAACAAAGAAGACTTTGAAGAATTTTGTCGAAAGTATTCAACAGTTGACTCAGAGATGAAACCAACAGAGAAAACAAAA
Source organism: Verrucomicrobiales bacterium (assembly GCA_002684915.1). Taxonomy (GTDB): domain Bacteria; phylum Verrucomicrobiota; class Verrucomicrobiia; order Limisphaerales; family UBA1096; genus UBA1096. Next base: position 2,212 of record NYWG01000067.1, on the reverse strand, counting down.
TCTATGTGGTACCCTAAGTTAGAGATTACTAAAAATTCTTTAATGAGATGGATTGAAGAATGAAAATAATTTTATTCTGGAGCAATAAGCCTACAGAATCAAGTAGTCCCACTTCTTGGAGAGGAAGTGAATTAAGATTCTCTCCATTTCACGAATTAGTATTTAAGGCTCACGAAAAGATGGGCAATGAAGTTGAAGTCTGGACATATCAGAAAGTTACATACTGGGAATATCCATCTATCAAAATAAAAGATGCAAGTTCAATGTTAAATTATGAGATAGTTCATAAAGCATTAACTAATGGCCATTCAATAGCCCACGTTGCTGATGCAATTAGATTAAAGAGAGCATCACAAGTAGAGGGTGTAGTACTTGATATGGACGCCGTAGTATTGAAGCCTTTACCAGAATATGATTCTTGGTTCGCTACAATGCCGAGTAAAAAGACTGGTGGATTTGCACCACAATGGGGCGAAAATAAACCACCAATGAAAGTACACGACAACAGTTGGGATGGAAAAGAATTAACTGCTTTCCCTATTAAAGTTGGACCTAATACATCAAAGCAAGTACACGACTTGGCAATTTGGATAATGAAGAAATTAGAAACTGATCCCAAAGCAAGTTCAGATGAATGGAACTCAGTATTATGGACAGTAAAGAAAATATGTTCAACAGATACTACAGCCAAAGTTTATCAGCCAATATATTTCTGTCCTCTACCAGCTTGGTTGGGTGAGGGTAAATGTTACTCAATGGAAACTCCAACACGATTAGATGGTAAAACAGAATTGTTTGGACATACTTTGCCCAGTATAGATGAGATATCAGAAAAATCTTTTGTTGTTCAACATTTTTTTGAAAGTGCTTGGAATAAAGCAGATAGTATAGATGAACATACATGGAAAAATTTGGGACTTGACTCTTTGCTCAGAAAAGAGTATGATTATATAATTAATGATACAGAAATAAAAACATCACAAAGGCCAACATTAGAGAAATTTTTTGAATGACAAATCCTAGACACCCAGTTTATATAATATCAAAAACACGCCACGAATCTATGAAGACTTCAAGAAGTCTAGCTAGAATGAAAATACCACATTATATCTCAGTTGAACCACAAGATTGGGATAATTATCAGAAAGCTTTAGATAATTTTAAAATACGTGATTATGTAACACTATTAGAACTTCCCTTTAGTAACCATGGAGATGGACCGGGGAGAGCAAGAAATTGGTGTTGGGATCATTCGATATCTATTGGTGCTGAATATCATTGGGTACTAGATGATAATATAGATGACTTCTATAGATTACATAATAACATTCGTATACGTGTTGAGAGTGGTGTAATCTTTAGGGCTGCCGAAGATTTCGTAGAAAGATTTGAAAATGTTCCTATCTCTGGATTTCAGTATCGATTCTTTATTGCACCAAATCAGAAATATCCACCATATGTAGCGAACACAAGAATCTACTCCACATTGCTGATTAGAAACGATTGTAAACACAGGTGGCGTGGTAGATATAATGAAGATACTGATATTTGTTTAAGAGTATTGAAAGATGGAGATGTTACGATTCAGTTCAATGCATTTATGCAAGGTAAATCAGCAACACAAACTGTGAAGGGTGGTAATACTGAAGAATTTTACCACGCAGAATTTACAGAGAATGAACAGTTTAAAAAGACTGGATATAATGTAGATGGTACAATTAATAAATCTAAAATGTTAGCTGACTTACACCCAGATGTAGCTAGAGTAGTTTGGAAATATGGTAGATGGCATCATTATGTTGACTATGGACCATTTAAGAAAAATAAACTCAGATATAAACCAGGTGTAAAAGAAAACTTAACAAACAAGCCTAATAATTATAATATGAAATTAATTACTAATTTTCAAGGTTAACCATATTTTTTTAAATTAATATGGTTTAAGGGGTTGACATAACCTACCAATTTGCTATTATATAAGTGTAAGTGATTCGTTTTAATAATAACAAAGAGAGAAAAAATATGCCAAATACATTTTTTACAACATCAATTGAACATTTAACTACTACTGCTGACGGCGATAAGTTCATAGTTAGCACTACTTTTGCTAATTCTTACGGCGATACTGCCTCTATTTCTGAAGCTAATGCTATCGCAGGTTTTGAGCAAGAAGGCCTTAAAGCTGATGATTTGATGTCTATCACAACAGTAG
>NYWG01000066.1 GCA_002684915.1 Verrucomicrobiales bacterium | reverse complement strand
TTGCTCGAGAAAAAGGTTTAACAGAAGAGATTTTTCTAGAGCGATTAGCTAAAGCTATGGAGCTTCGATTTGTGGATCCATCGGAACTTAGTCCTTCAAATGAGGCGCGAAAGAAGGTAACCACGAAGGTAGCTTTTCAGCATTTTGTCCTGCCTATTCATGCTGAAAACGGCACGCTTGAGGTGGCTGTCTGCGACCCTTTTGATTCAGCGATGATAAACGCGGTGCACTATACGGCCGGTGGAACTGTCCAGTTTGCCCTCGCGACGCGTGGTGAGATCGAGAAGGCCCTCAAAAAGTACTACGGTGTTGGTGCAGAAACTCTTGAAGAATTAGAGGATGAAGAGGAAGAGACCCTTGATATTATTTTCGATGGAGATAAAGAAATTACCGAAGGGGATCAGGATGCAAGCGTTATTAAGTTTGTTAATCAGGTGATTTGGGAGGCGTTCAAGGATCGTGCGACGGATATTCATTTTGAACCAGCAGAGGATGAGTTTCGAATTAGATATCGTGTAGATGGTATACTACACCAGACACCGATGCCTCCTCAATTGAAGCGTTATCAGTCTTCCCTTATTTCCCGAATCAAGGTGATGTCAGGAATGGATATTGCCGAAAAGAGGTTGCCTCAGGATGGGCGAATTAACGTCCGTATTAAGGGGGAAGAACTTGATATTCGTGTTTCTACGGTTCCGACTGTATACGGGGAAAGTGTATCGCTCCGATTATTAACTCGTGGCAATATTTTCTTGAGTTTGGATAAACTGGGTTTTGCTTCTAGAGATGAAAAGGTGTTGCGGGAGTTAATTGTAAAGCCGCATGGTATAATTTTGGTAACAGGGCCAACGGGCTCGGGTAAATCAACTTCACTTTATGCTTTTTTAAGTACGATCAACTCTGTGCATCAAAGAATTATTACTATTGAGGAACCTGTTGAATATGAGTTGAAGGGAATTAATCAGATTGCAGTTCGTTCAGACATAGGTCTGACATTTGCTACTGGGCTTCGTCATATTCTGCGTCAGGATCCGAATGTAGTAATGGTTGGTGAGATTCGAGATGGTGAGACAGCGGATATAGCTATTCGAGCTGCCCTAACGGGACATTTAGTGTTTAGCACGCTCCATACCAATGATGCCGCTGGAGCGTTTACTCGTTTAATTGATATGGGTATTGAGCCTTTTCTTGTTGCTTCGTCGGTAGAGGCTGTTATGGGACAACGGTTAGTTCGTACAATCTGTTCAAATTGTAAGGAGGAACAAAAAGTAGATCCTGACTACTTACGCCAGATTAACTGCCCTGAGCACGTTCTCGAAGCAGGTAAATTTTATCATGGCGCAGGTTGTGAGGAGTGCCGGCAGCAAGGCTACAAAGGTCGTTTAGCGATTTATGAGCTCCTTGTTATGAGTGAAGGAATCCGTCCTTTGATTCTGAACCGAGAAGCTTCTTCAGTCATTGGTCAGGTGGCAGTGAACGAAGGTATGCGTACTTTACGAGATGATGGTTGGCAAAAGGTTATGGATGGTCAGACAACGATTGAAGAAATCTTGCGTGTTACCATGTCTGACGAGCATTTAAAGGAATAATAATTTGGCAGCAAAAAAAACCAACTGGAGTAGTTGCAATCTGATCGAACCTGCTATTGAAGGTAGTCGATTATGGCAGTTTTCCGCTTCTTCAAAGAAGGTGCGTCTCAGTGGTGATTTGAGAGTGCCAGAGAATGAAGAGCCGCCAGCAAAGGTAGTGTCTAAAACTTGGACTGATATCTTCAGCAGGAAGATGAACATTGCCACAATTCCGACTGAAGAAGTTTTTTTGCGGGTTGTTAATTTGCCGGAATGTGAGCCCGAAGAATTGCTTCCGATGCTGGAGTTCCAGATTGAAGAGCTTTCGCCGCTTCCTCTGGCTCAAGTAGTTTGGTCTGCTGAAAAAGTACCTGGAGCTACGAATGAAAACGGTAATCAGACGGTCATAGTGATGATTGCCTCTCGTGATTCTGTCGAGAGCCGTTTAACGGACTTGGAATCGCTGGGTTTTCTTGCAGACCGAGTTGAAGTTCCAAAATTACGGGAATTCTTTGCAATTGAATCAAGGGATGATGGTTCTCATATTCAGTTAATTCAGGGGGCGGATTCNGTTTTAGCNGTTATATCTTGGTGGTTTGAAGGTCAATTGCGCGATGTTAACTCGTTTAATTTGCCTGACCAAGANGNGAGTCGAGAGGCGCTGGTCGAAAAGATAAATCGTGTAACTTGGGCTGGNGAGGTATCCGGATGGATGCCGGCCGAAGCAANTTGCCACTTAGCTAAATGTGGTGATGTTTCAGCTGATTGGCAGGAAGCATTGNCCCGTTGCTTTGGCGGTCGCATTCGAGAGGTGGAGCCTATGAGTGAGGTTGATTTGGCAACAACTACGGTCGAGTACGCTACCAAGACTGCTGCGCCAGGGCTCATGCTTGAGGATTACGCTAAGCGATATCGGCAAAGATTTCAGGATAGCTTATGGATGGAAGGCATTAAGGGGGTTGTAGCGATGCTTTTACTTGGATTAGTTGCTTACTTTGGATATGGGAATTACCTTCAGAGTAAGCTGGATGATTTGGTGTTGCAGGCAAAGCGAGAAGGTACCCAGTTTACGAATGCACTTTCTCTTAAGGCACGCGTGGAAACACTTGAAAAAAGGAAGGCGCTAAAATTTGCAGCACTTGAGGCATGGTATAAGGTTTCGGTTGAACTTCCCCAAGAGTTGAAGTTCTCCGAGTTGACATTCACTTCGGATCGAACCTTAAGTGGTAAAACAAGCCGACAGTTGCGTATCAGAGGATCTGCGGATACTGGTACAAAGAATTTAATATTTAATTATCAGGAGGCCCTTACCAGAATGGAGGCTCGAGATGGAAACACTCTGTTTTCAGAGGTTAGTTCAGATGGTACCCGTGAAGATACTCGAAAGAAACAACTCACTTGGGCATTAACTTGTAATTTCGATGGCGAATAGAGAGAGCATATTTGACAAGTACAATATGAGCGCTGGGGAGCGTCGTGTGGTGATGTTTGTCCTCGTCGTTTTAATAGGGGTGTTGGCTTGGATGGCGTTTGATATGATCCCGAAGCCTGAGCAAACCAATGTTAAAATTAACAAAATTAATCGTGACTTGAAAAGTTGGCTAAAAGAGCGAAATAGTGTTGGTACATACAAAGATCAAATTAATAAGCTCGAGGGGATGAGCTCTGCAGTCGTCCAGGAGGAACAGGAGGTCGATATGAGTAGAACTATTAATAAACTGGAAGCTTCGAGCGGGATAAATGTTTCTCGGCAAGGCAGGGTTAATACTGAGACCAATAATTTCTTTATCGAAAAGTCTATGAGAATTGATTTCAGCGGTAAGGAAAATCAGATAGTAGATTTTCTTTGGAAACTTGGAGAAAGTGATTCGTTAGTTCGAGTGAGCGAGATGAGAGTGCGCCCTGACAAGAATCGGTACAAACTAGAAGGTTGGATGGAGTTAACTGCTAGTTATCAGAAAAACGTTACTGCGCCTGTAGTTTCAGTGACTCCCTCAGCACAGCCTCAAATAGATGATGTTAAACCCACTACTGAAAGTAATACACCTGATCCGAAATCAACTGAGAGCGAGAAGCTTAAGAGTGAACCAAAAAAAACAGCTACCGAGAAAGCGTCTAAGCCTAAGCCAGATAAACCAAATAGTACCAAGAGGCGTATACCAACACGTCGCGTCCGCGAGACACAATGAAACGAAAATTTAATTATTCAAACGTCATGAAATTCCTGACTACCGGTCTTTTGACCATTGCTTTGGCAGCGCTTATCCAAGCGCAACAAGAAGCCCCTAATCCACCTGCGCCTCCGACTCCTGCGGTAAACGAAACAGGGAATGATGAAGCGGCGCCGATAGAAGAGGAGGATGCTCCGTTGGCTATGGATGCGGTTATACCAATGGCGGACTTGCAGTTGGTTAATATGCCAATTGAGCAGTTCCTTAAGATTTATGCCGACTATGTTAATCGGACTATACTTCGGCAGTCCGCGTTGCCAAATCTTAATGTTACTCTTGAGGCTCAGACCCCTTTGACAGTCGAAGAAGCTATCCAAGCGATGGACAGTGTTTTGTCACTCAATGGATATACTACTATTCCTGTTGGGGAGAAGTTTATTACTTTTGTTCCTAGTGCGAATGCTCTGCAAGAGGGGGCTGCTTTTTCAACAATTACAGCTGCAGAAGAACTGCCTGAAGCGAATCAGTTTATTACTCATATTTCTCAGCTCAAACATATATTGCCAAGTGAAGCTGTTCCTATGCTTACGCCGATGGCAAAAAATCCGGCTGGAATTGTCGCGCTGGATGTAAGTAAGACCCTTGTCCTGAGAGACAACTCTTCCAACATAAAGCGTATGTTAGAATTGCTTCAACGGATTGACATAAAACCTGATGAAGATTTTAAACTTAAAGTCATTCCAATTAGATATGGAAAAGTGGAGGAAATTTATGCATCCATGCAGGAGTTGATTACTGGGAGTGGTGGTGGAGCAAGGCCTTCTAGTTCATCATCTTCAAGGACTTCCCCAACTAGTCGGACCAGTTCCTCTCGCACTTCATCTAGTCGAGTTAGTCCTCAGCAGAATAGGACAGGTACATCCGCTAACAGTGGTTCAAGTTCTTTTCGTAGTCGTTTGCAGAGCATCGTCAACCGAGCTTCAGGCGGGGATATTCAAATTCTTGAGAATGCTCGCATTGTTCCGGATTATCGTTCCAATTCACTGATTATTTTTGCTAATGACAGAGACATGGCCAAAATAGATGAGATCGTTGCACAAGTTGATAGCATTCTGGCTCAGGTTCTTATTGAGGCCATCATAGTTAATGTGACTCTCAGTGATGGAATGGATACAGGAGTTAATCTTCTTATGAATGAGGCTAAAGGAACTAATCCGCAGTATATTTCAGGATCAATGAATGGAGGGCCATCCACTATTAATACTCCTGCCCCGTCAGTTCCAAACAATACAGGGCAGGGGGGGTTTGTTGCTGAAGGTGGTGGGAATGGGGGAGCTAATACCGTTGCTGAGGCTGCAGGGAGCGCAGTTGGAACGTTTAGTTCTAGCATGTTGTCCGGAGGGTTTTCTTATTTGAGCAGATATGACAACGGGTTGGACTTCGCAATGAGTGCTTTGGCTCAAAATAGTTCTGCCAAAGTCATGCAAACACCTCGTATACAAACGAGCCATGCCGTTCCGGCAACTTTCTTTAATGGTGAGCAGGTTCCTTATCAAGGAAGTTCTGGATATAATTCTGGATATAATACCGGCTACGGGGGCTATGGGGGCTATGGAGGAGGAGGTTATACTCAATTTCTTAATGTAGGAATAACGTTGGATGTAACACCTTATATTACGCCGGATGATCTTGTTGTAATGGAGATAGCTCAAACCATTTCAGAACTTGAAGGGTTTGTTGATATGGGAGGAGGCCAGACCGATGGGGCTGGAATGAAGGCTCCTCAAACGACCGAAAGAGAAGCTAGCTCTACCATATCAGTTAAAGATGGCGACACGATATTGTTAGGAGGATTTATTCGTAGCGCTAAAACTGATACCGAATCTGGCGTGCCTTTTTTGAAGGATGTTCCTCTTTTAGGTAATTTGTTTAAAAATAATTCAAAAACAAACAAGCGTTCCGAGCTTCTTGTTCTCATTAGGCCTACCATTTTGGACACGCCTGAGGAGGCGGCTCTGATGAGTCAAAAAGAACGTATGAGACTACCTGGGGTCAGGGAAGCTGAGGCAGAGTTTACCGAGGATGAACGGAAACGTATGCGGCGTGTAGAGCAAAAGCTAGGCAATGGGATTGAAGGGCAAACTAAAAAGCCAGCGGATCCTCCAGGCCGTAAGCCAATTGTGAATCCTGTGTTTTAGTAGGACTTAATTTATCTAGAGCCGGTCGCAAATGCGGCCGGTTTTTTTATGGATGATCTATGCTTTTATAGAGTCGGTCGTAATCGGTAATTGTGCGATTCCAAGAGAAGTCGGCTCGCATTCCGTTATCGCGGACTTTCTCCAAACGATTTTTATCATGGTAAAGTGTAATCGCTAGATCTAGTACTTCACTAAGTGCTCTAGGAGAAGGGTCAAAAAATTTTATACCCGTTCCGATTGCATCGCCCAGCCGAAAATCGATGATAGAATTTTCCAATCCTCCGGTTGCCCTAACAATTGGTATTGTTCCGTAACGAAGACTATATAGTTGATTCAACCCGCATGGTTCAAAACGCGATGGCATGACGAAGAAGTCAGCGCCGGCTTCGATAATATGAGCGAGTCTAGTGTCGTACCCAATGCGAACTGTGATTTGCCCTGGATGCCGTTCACTTAGTTTCTTTACCGCATACTCCAGAGATGAATCACCACTACCCAGTCCGGCAAATTGAAAAATGGTTCCGTTCTCAAGTAGCAGCTCAAGTGCTCCAATCAAAATATCTATACCCTTCTGCTCAGTAAATCGGCTAATATTTCCAAATAAAGGAATTTCGGATTTTTGTATTAAGCCTAATTCGCTTTGCAGCGCAACCTTGTTGACAGATTTGCTATTAGGGGAATCGGCAGAATATGGAGCAGTTAGGTAACGATTATTGATTGTATTCCATTCAGAATAATCAACGCCGTTGAGCACGCCAACCATCTTGTTGCCTTTTGCTTTAAATACCCCTTCTAAGCCGAAACCGTATTCTGGGCTAATTATTTCTTTTGCGTACTGTGGACTGACGGTGGTGACTAAGTCTGCAAATATGATTCCACCTTTGAGAAGATTGATATCATTATAAAATTCCATTTGTTTCCAATTGAAAAAAGCTTTTGGCAAACCGGTAAGTTCAAATTTATCTCCACTAAAACGTCCTTGATAAGCAGCGTTGTGAACAGTGAATATTTTTTTTATATTTCCTGGATG
>NYWG01000065.1 GCA_002684915.1 Verrucomicrobiales bacterium | reverse complement strand
TCTGCGAGGTAATGTTTGGGAATGGTGTATTGCCTGGCCAAAAAAAGAGGGTCCAGCACGTATTTTACACGGCGGAAGCTGGCAAGATCAGAGCAAAAAATTACTTAATCCAAAAGAACCACTTCTAGTTGCCAAACACGTCAGCTCTGAGGATTACGGCTTTCGGTGCTTACTCGTCCTTAATAGACCAATAAAGCCATAAAACAACTTATTAACAATAGCTTAATCTGTCTTGTTCAGATTTTAGTTCATGTCTTATTCTCTCGACAGGAGTTAAACAGTTTCCAGCACTAACTGGACTAAATCAAAACAATGCTTCATCAGCATCCTGACTTATTCGTCAATCGCCACATTGGCCCTAGAAAAGAAGACATCGTGGCCATGTTATCCTCATTGGGATATAGCTCACTAGATGAAATTATCATTAACGGAGTACCCAACAGTATACTCATTGAAAATCCACCCAAACTTCCTAAAGCTCAAAATGAAACTGAAGCAATTGAGTCTCTTAGGCAATTAGCTAATCAGAACGAAGTGTGGCGATCATATATCGGAATGGGCTACTACAATTGTATCACCCCTCCGGTAATCAAGCGCAATCTTCTTGAGAATCCAGGCTGGTACACACAATACACGCCATATCAAGCTGAGATCTCACAAGGTCGCCTCGAGGCATTGCTCAATTTTCAAACCATGGTATGCGATTTGACAGGTATGGAGATTTCCAACGCTTCCTTACTAGACGAGGGAACCGCTGTCGCTGAAGCAGTAACTATGTGTCGCAACATAAATTCGCGTAACAAGTCTGATACTGTATTTGTCTCAATGGAGTGCCACCCACAAACCATTTCAGTTCTTCGAACACGCGCAGAAGCTATTGGCCTTAAAGTTCTTGTAGAGAACCCCTCTAAATTTGATTTTAACACTCCAGTGTTTGCAGCAGTCCTACAATATCCAGCAACCGATGGCAGTCTTTCCGATCCAAATTACTTCATAAAGCGAGCTCAAGAACATAATACACTTGTTATTATGGCTACTGATCTACTAGCCCTCACACATATCAAGCCCCCAGGAGAACTTGGTGCTGATATTGCAGTTGGTAGCGCACAAAGATTTGGTGTTCCACTTGGCTATGGAGGGCCTCATGCCGCATTTATCGCCACAAAGGACAAACATAAACGCAGGATGCCAGGACGCATCGTCGGTATTTCTAAGGATGCAAATGGACGCTTAGCTCTTCGCTTAGCTCTTCAAACTCGAGAGCAACACATCCGACGTGACAAGGCCACCAGCAATATTTGTACTGCCCAAGCCCTCCTTGCCAACATTGCCTCTATGTTTGCTGTATATCACGGACCGGAAGGGCTGCGAAAAATAGGCGAGCACGTACACTCTATGACTTGCCATTTAGCCTTTGGGTTGCAACAGCTAGGTCTAGCAGTCGAGACAAATCACTTTTTTGATACGATTACCGTATCAGTTAAAAAATCTCAAACCCAGATCATTAAGATTGCTAAAAAACATAAAATCAACCTTCGACAGCTTAGTCAGGGACGCATCGGAATTTCAATGGATGAAACTGTTAGCAATAAAGACATTGAAGAATTACTGACTATTTTTAACGATGATAAACCATTCAAATTCGATAAAGATCGGAAATTAAAGACAGCTATTCCTGAAAACCTTCAAAGATCCTCTCCCTATCTAGAACATCCAATTTTTAACAGTCACCATTCCGAAACAGAAATGCTGCGTTACCTTAAGAGATTGGAAGCACGCGATCTTTCCTTAACCTCATCAATGATACCTCTTGGCTCTTGCACAATGAAACTAAACGCATCAGCCGAAATGTTTCCAATCAGCTGGCCGGAATTTTCTAGTCTACATCCCTTTATCCCAGAAGATCAGGCAACCGGATATCAACAATTATTCTCACAACTGGAAGAATGGTTAAGTAATATTACGGGATTTGACTCTATCTCTCTTCAACCAAATGCAGGATCACAAGGAGAATTCGCTGGACTGCTCGCAATTCGACGTTATCACGAAAGCCGTGGCGAAAAGAACCGAAATGTCTGTTTAATCCCAATGTCAGCACATGGCACTAATCCGGCAAGTGCAATAATGGCAGGAATGAAAGTTGTACCAGTAACTTGTGGGCAATCCGCAGCCAACGGTGATATCGATCTTGACGATCTCATAGCTCAAGCTGAAAAGCATAGGGAAAACCTTGCAGCCATTATGGTAACTTACCCATCTACTCATGGAGTATTTGAACGCGGTATTAGCAAAATTTGCAATATTGTCCACAAGCACGGTGGACAGGTTTATATGGATGGTGCTAACTTGAACGCGCAGATTGGTCTAACCAATCCACGACACATTGGAGCTGATGTTTGCCACCTGAATCTTCATAAGACATTTTGCATACCACATGGAGGTGGTGGGCCAGGCGTTGGCCCCATAGGCGTAGTAAAACATTTAACCCCTTTTTTACCTGGAAGTCCGCTTAAAGACAACAGCGATACAGTCGCGTCTGCGCCATGGGGAAGCGCAGGAATACTGCCTATCTCATGGATGTATATTACTATGATGGGCTCCAAAAATCTAACTCGAGCTACACAAGTAGCTATTCTAAACGCTAATTATATCGCACATCGATTAGCTGATACATTCCCAATTTTATATCGAGGCAAGAATGGACTCGTCGCGCACGAGTGCATCGTGGACTTACGAAACTACAAAAAAATCAGCGTAGAAGATGTTGCTAAACGGCTAATGGACTATGGATTTCACGCACCAACAATCTCATGGCCAGTAGCAGGTACCATGATGATCGAACCGACAGAAAGCGAACCAAAGGAAGAGTTAGATCGTTTTTGTAACGCAATGATTTCTATCCACAAAGAGATTATGGCAATTGAAGATGGAGAAGTAGATACAGAAAACAACCTACTCAAACACGCTCCCCATACAGCGAATGATTTAGTGGGAGACTGGAATCGGCCATACAGCAAGGAGCAGGCGGTTTTCCCAATGGAAATATTACGCAATCAAAAATACTGGCCACCGGTAAACCGTATCGACAACGTCCATGGTGATCGTAACCCTGTATGCACCTGTGAAGGAATGGATGCTTTTACCGAACAGGCCTAGGGAACAATAACTCGAAAAAATTTACTGCCTTGAGCATCTTTCCCGATCTTAAGCTTACCATTATTAGGCACACCTAAAAATGGGTCATTCGCATCCCCAATCACTTGCCAATCCCTCAGATATGAACTGTATTGAATCTGACCTTTACCATCCCAAGAAACAATTAAGCCTCCATCATCATTTCTTGAAATAGACAACACAGGCGGATCCGCTTTCACGGTTTCCTGAAGAATCACTTTGAACAAGGTGGAAACCTGATTAACCCCATCACTTACAACTACCGTAATTTCAGTCTCACCTATCTTACCTCTGTTAGGCAAGATCTCCAGATATTGATTCCCACCTTTTTTCAAAATTTTTAAACCTTCTACAGGAATCAAATCCGTATCTAAAGCTGAAGCCGAAATTTTCAATTGTGTTTTTTTAGTTTCAAGATCTGCCACTAATAATTCTATTATATCGACTGATCCGTCCTCGTTAGAAACAACATCGGCAATCGGCTCTATAGTAGGCATTTCATTATATGCCTCACCCTCAAATCGCAGCCATTTAAAGTTTCCAATCTTACTGCCTTCATTCCAAATACTATCCCAAAAACCAAAATAACCAATACGATGTTTGCCAGCTTCCGGCAGAGGAAGATTCGTTAATAATTCAATCTTTGAGGTTCCTTCAATCAACTTTGCTGTTGTCCTAGCATTAGAAGGGTAAGCGGATATACGAGCAGTAACATCCTCCAGCACCTCTTTATCCTGATCAGTTGGAGGAGAGAAAGTTAACTGTAAAACAGCGAATCTCTCCGGATCATATCCACCAAGATCCGACCAAGCCGATCCATAGTCGTCTTTCGCAGGTGAACCGTCGAGATTGAACAAACCATCCAAAGTAATATTTACACTAGCATCATCGGTAAGAAAAGAAACTGTTCCAACTTGAAATCCGTCGTAACTGTTCAGCTGATAATAGATCCCAACACCCGTCTCATTGTTCAACCAGCCAATTACTCCACCCATACCCTCGATAGTTGATGGCTGAAACTCCCCCCACAACTTATACTCCCCTGTCTTTGGCATTATGTCTTTTGAATACCAAGCCGCACGCAATGGAGGAATCGGAGTCTTTTTTGACTGTATCATCTCTAAATATCCAAGCGGCCAACGGTTGTTACGCATGGCACTCCTAAGCTCAATAGTACCGTTTACATCATTGATTTTATTCTCAATCTGAACCAGCCCAGTCACCTTTCTTCCATCATTCACAACAACAGGTTTAGCGAGCGAACTCGACGTAACCGTAAGAAGGATAACACCAATCAATCCTATTTTGTTTAATCCCATGAATAAAAATCCAACTACTACGTTAATTACAGCTCGCAAAGCTATTAATACCCCGACTTTTCGTCAAGCGGACTTAATCAAAGCTTATAAAACATTTAAGACAATTCGACCGACTTCGCTTGCCTGAATTGTTTATATACTTAATCTAGCAACGACTTTTTCGATGAATCGTTTTTTTGTTTATTTCTTTATAATTTGTTTTTATCAGCTTTCTCATAGCACAATAATAATTAATGAGATCCATCATGATCCTGATATAAAAACTGAACTGGTCGAGTTCATCGAACTACATAACACAGGAAATCAAACAGTTGATCTAAGTGGTTGGACTTTAGAAAACGCTATACAGTTCACATTTCCTCAAGGTGTTTTTTTAAAAGAAGGAAGCTATATTGTTGTTTCGCATAATCCAAAGCAATTTAAAGCAAAGTTTGGAACCGAAGCGCTGGGCCCCTGGTTAGGCAAACTTGATAATGATGGCGAACGGATCGAGCTTCGCTCTACAGGCGGAAAATTAGTGGATCGAGTTCGTTATCGACTGGGTTTTCCGTGGCCAATCGTTGGAGATTCTCCCGGTTACTCCATCGAGTTGATCCATCCCGATCTCGACAACAATGACGGGCACAATTGGAGACCATCAGTACTCGGTGATCTCTCAAACAAATCCAAAAAAATCATAGGCAAGGGCAGTAAATGGAAATATTTTACAGGAAAAAAAGAAGCATCAACTCCCAGGTCTTCGTGGCGAAACTCAGAATTCAATGAAACCAGCTGGCTAAACGGTAGCACCCCTATTGGCTATGGAGAAGGCTTCATAAAGAAAACACTTGGCGATATGCGCAACAGTTACACATCAGTTTATTTCCGGAAAAAGTTTTCAATAACAGACAAAAATAAAATAGGAACTCTACTTCTTGCAATTCAGTTCGACGATGGCTTCAATGCTTGGATCAATGGAACACATATTGCCAGTAGCAACATGTCGACCAAAGAGCCGCGTTACAACGCTAATGCAAACTCAGCAATAGAAGAGCTTAACTTTGTCGACTTCAATTTAAACTCCCCTGCTGGNTACTTGGTTGACGGTGAAAACGTGCTAGCCATTCAGGTGCACAACGCGTCNATCGGNGGAAGCAGTGATTTCTTTTTTGATTCCGAACTCACAGCGGTNGAAGGGCCAGCTAATCGAGGACCAACCCCGGGNNCAAAAAATTCTATATACAACGAANNTTCTTTACCACGATTAACCAAAGTCGAGCATTCACCAAAACAGCCTAAAAGCGGAGAGATCGTCAAAATCACTACAGAACCAAGTTTTGTTCCTGATGGAGCAGAATTATTAGTCAATTATCAAATCGTTCAACCAGGGAGTTACATCCATATCGACGAAGCTGCCTACGAACAAAACTGGAACCAAATCCAAATGAATGACCTTGGCCAAACTGGTGACATGAAAGCTAAAGACGGCATCTATACTGCCACAGTGCCAGAATCGTTTCAGCAGCACCGACATCTAATTAGATACCGCATCTCGATCAAAACAGTCCTTGACCAAAACATAACTGCACCCTACCCCGGGGATCCTTCACCTAATTTTGCATATTTCTGCTACGATGGAGTACCAAGCTGGAAAGGCCGGGCTAGCACCAAAAGTGAAGAAATTAAATATAACTCCGAAGCCTTAACAAGTGTTCCAGTATACCATTTGATTACCCAGAAAAACGATACCGAAGCCTCCACATGGAATGAGAAGTATAGTGGTGATAATTATAAATGGAAAGGGACCCTAGTTTACGATGGCGAAGTCTATGACCATATACGCTACAGGGCACGTGGAGGTGTATGGCGTTACGCAATGGGAAAAAACATGTGGAAATTTGACTTCAATAGAGGACACGCATTTCAGGCTCGAGACCATTACGGGCGAGAATATCAAACCCAATGGGACAAATTGAATTTTTCCGCCTGCATCCAACAGGGCAACTATCAACATCGAGGGGAACATGGAATGTTCGAGGCTGTAGGATTCAAACTTTTCAATCTTGCAGGTATTGAAGCTCCAAATACACACTGGGTTCATTTCCGAATCATTGACGAAGCCAAAGAGACTGGAAACACACAACACGATGGCGATTTCTGGGGGCTTTATCTTGCGATCGAACAGTTGGATGGTCGCTTTCTTGATGAACACAATTTACCGGATGGTAATCTATACAAGATGGAAAGCGGATCAGGCGAACTAAACAATCAAGGTTCACTTTCTGCTACAAACAAATCAGATCTTAACACCTACATGAACCGTTATAAGGGTAACCCTAGCGATAATTGGTGGCGAACCAATATGGATCTGCCTAGATATTACAGTTATCGAACTATCGTTGAAGGAATCCATCATTACGATATTGGATATGGAAAAAACTATTTCTACTATCTAAATCCAGAAACGAAAAAGTGGTCTACGTTACCATGGGATCTAGATTTGACCTGGGCTAGTAACATGTACGGAAACGGCGAAGAGCCATTCAAGGGGCGACTGCTAAATAAATCTGTTTTCAAGGTGGAGTACAGCAATCACGCTCGTGAAATCATTGATTTACTCTATAACAACGACGAAGGGTATAAATTAATCGATGAATATGCAGCAATGATAGACGGAATGGACTCCAGTAAACCCTCAATTGTAGATGCTGATCGCGCTATGTGGGACTACCATCCAATCATGGCCTCAAGTAAGGTTAACTCCAGTAAATCCGGCAAAGGCCGTTTCTATAATCGAGCCAGCACAAAGGATTTTCCTGGGATGGTTAAGATAATGAAAAACTATATCCGTACCCGTCGTAATTTCATTCTCAAAACTGCTGCACGTGAGACAAAGCATCCAGACTTACCAATAATCAACTATATTGGTGAGGAAAATTACCCAGTAAATAGATTAAAGTTTCAGAGTTCAGAATTTATGGACAAAACCGGAAATTTTGCAGGGATGAAATGGAGACTAGCTGAAGTCACCGCTCCGGGATCTCCAGCTTTCGACAAAAAAAACCCAAGAAAGTATGAAATCAACGCAATCTGGGAGTCCGATACAATTGAAATCTTTAATAACAATGTCACAATTCCCACTAATGTCGCCAAGGTAGGACATTGGTACCGGGCTAGAGTAAGGATGCAAGACGATACCAATCGTTGGAGCCACTGGTCCGACCCAATTGAATTTCAAGCCACCGAACCTGACACACTCGAAGACCTTAAGAGTCGCCTTGTCTTAACAGAATTAATGTATCATGCACGCCAAGGAGCAAACTTTGATTTTATAGAACTACATAATAGAAGCGATCAAACTATTGAGCTAGATGGAGTCGCAATTTCTGGTGGCATCCAATTTATTGTTCCACCAAACACAAAACTTAAATCAAAACAATTTGCCCTAGTTATCGGGAATAATGACAAAGTAGCATTCCAGTCGCACTACAAGTTATCTGATGACACTCTAATCCTTGGTTCTTACAATGGAAAACTATCTAACAATGGAGAACAAATATGGGTGAAATCGGCAACTGATGGCACCACATTAATCTCGATTGAATACAGCGACAATGAAGGTTGGCCGCAAGCCGCTGATGGAGATGGTCGGTCACTTATACCCACTATAACTGACCCAGAAAAACAAGCTCTGGGTAATTTAAACCAGTCTAAAAACTGGACACTCAGCACAGCAGAAGGCGGTTCACCTGGCTTTGGAGAAAAGAGTTTCATCCCATCCAAGGACAGTGATCAAGATGGTTTACCTGATGAATGGGAATTAGCCTTCGGTCTGAACCACTTGTTAGACGATGCAAAAAATGATCCTGATGATGACGGAGCAAATAACACACACGAGTACTTGGCTGGTACAATTCCGAATAATCCAGAGAGCTACTTACAACTTAGATTCGCGATAGGGCACGCGAAAAAAACTGAGATTTTATTCACGATGCAAAAAGGACGCTCATATTCGCTTGAATTTGCAAACTCTCCCACAGGGCCATGGACTGCAATGTCGACCAACTTGTTTTCAATAGCGACAGAAGTAAATGAAGAAACCAAGCGTATCCCAATCGATATCAGGAGAAACAAGAATAAAAGCTTTTATCGACTAAAAGTTCAACGTTTGGCAGATTAGGATTTTAAGGGTACTGTCTCTCAGCCCGCAATACAGAAAAGCCTCATAATCTTGTAAAATATATGGATATTCAAGTAGCAGCGCTGTGCGATGCAGCCACTGATTACAAAGGTAAGCTTAACCTGCTTGGAACCTTTAATTCTGTCTATACAACCGAATTACCTGCAAATTATCCTCAATGCTCAATCGCACTACGGGTTGTGTTCAAACGCATCGAGGAAGGGTCACATAAACTTCGTATTAATTTTGTTGATGAAGACGGCAAATTCGTTATGCCCAGTATCGAACTTCCATTCGAAGTCAAAGTTCCCAATAATGACTCATACCTTTACCGTAATTTTATCCTCAACATACAACGCCTAAAATTTGAAAACTTCGGCCAGCACGCAGTTGATATCGCTATTGATGGAAGACAAGAAGCGAGTATCCCGCTTGAAGTCAAACGGTTGACTGAACAAAAAAAAGAAACAGGCAACGGCGAAAACGCCTAAATTCAAAAGTATAAATAGAAATGCCTACGCACACCAAAGCGAATCTGGCATACAAGAAACATCCTTCTTCAAATGCATAATAAACTCTTTATATTAACCGTGGCATTGGTCTCTGCCATATTCCCAAAATCTGTCAATGGCATAGATCTCATTAAGGAAGGGGCCACCTTTAATTACCACAAAGGAACCAAAGAAGCATCTTCACCCAGATTTGCATGGACAGCAATAGACTTTGACGACAGTTCATGGCTACGTGGTAAGACCCCTTTTTATAGTAATGAGAACATTACGAATGGCTCAGAATTAACTGACATGAAAGGCAACTACTCAACCGTATATGTCAGGCGCAAGTTTCGTATCCCTAACCCATCAGCACTTGGGCTAGGGTCCCTTGAAATAAAAGCAGACGATGGATATGTGGCCTGGCTTAACGGAATAGAGATTGCAAGTCTGCATAAGCCTACAACCACGCTTAGGTACTCTTCTCGATCATCAAAAACCAACCGCGAGCCAATTAAATGGGATGAAACCAAAATCCACAACCTGAGCGGGTCCATAGAAAAAGGCTGGAATGTTTTAAGTGTGATGCTGCTAAATTATAGTCGTTCCAATAGTGATTCTCTCTTAGATATACGTTTATCAGCTATTCAACGAGAATTTGTCCCTCCTGAAATCACCTCAATAAGTCCAAAATCAGGGGATGTTAAGGAGCTTAAGTCAATCGCTATAACTTTCAGTGAGCCAATGTCCGGAATCGATGCTGGTGACCTAATGATTAACAACTATCCAGCCGTATCAGTTGACAACAAAGGCAACACTTTCACCTTCAATTTCGAGCAACCAGCTTCAGGAGCAGTAAATGTTTGGTGGACACCAGGGCATGGAATAGGCGACCAAGCCTCTCCACCAAATAACTTTGCACCCGATGTAAAGACATGGAATTACGAACTTCTCGATTTGAACCCACCTAATCTAGCCAACAGACTTCCACCTGAAGGTACTGTAAAGCAATTCAGCCAAGCTGAGATTTGGTTCGACGAACCAGTGCAAGGGGTTGAAGCACAGGACCTAATGGCCAACGGGGTGACAGCCCATTCAATAAGTGGATATGGAGCAGGTCCATATATTTTCAAGTTCTCGAAAATCGATTCAGGTGAAGTAAAACTAACTTGGTCGGAAGATGCCAATATCACAGACTTTAATCGAAGCCCAAACCTTTTTAACGGGCAGACATGGTCAATTCAAGTCGACACTAATTTTACACCAGGCGATGTTGTGATTAGCGAATTCAGCGCAGCTTCAGGTGCAAACTATAAACGCATAGATGGAGATTGGATTGAATTACTTAATCGCGGCAGAAACGATGTAAATCTAAATGGTTGGTCACTAACAGACGATCGCAACAATATGGCTAAGTGGATTTTTCCAGAAGCCATTATTGGGGCAGGAAAACGACTCATTGTATTTGCAACTGGAGAAGATAAAAAAATATATACAAACCAACTACACACGAACTTCAAACTAAACCCCGGAGGCGAATATCTCGCACTATGCCAACCCGAAACTCCTCGACGCGCGGCATCATCAATCAAGTTTCCAGAGCAGGCGGCCGGGACTAGTTACGGATTAAATGATGAAAATGAATGGGTATACTTTGAAAAACCAACTCCAAATAGTAACAACAGCTCCAATACTGTAAGCGGCCGAGTAAAACCTGTGCACTTCGATCTACCTCGTGGTTTCTATGACAAAAAAGCAGTCTACCTGACTCTCTCAACCGAAACCCCTGGAGCAGAGATTCGCTATACTACCAATGGAGACACCCCAGCCTGCTGCGGAAACAGTTTATACGAAACAGTTGGCAACCTCTATACAAGCCCAATTCGTATATCAAAAACCAGTACTATTCGTGCTGTCGCCTACAAGCAAGGAATGCTTTCTTCAAAAGTTAAAACCCACACATATTTTTATGGACTTACAACTAATCGTAAACGCCTACCTGCCTTATCTCTAGTTACCGACAATCGGCATCTCTGGGGTTCAAAAGGAATACAAAAACAACCTAATGCCACAAAACATGGTATAGCGTGGGAACGCCCAATCTCCGCAGAGTTGATCAGACCCGAAGACAATGGAGGATTTGCGGTAGACTGCGGTATTCGTATTCAAGGAGGCGGATATGTTCGCCCTAGATATAATCCAAATGGAGCACTTCCATTTAGCAAATTCTCTTTCCGGCTTTACTTCAGAGGCGATTACGGAACTGGCCGGCTTGAGTATCCATTATTCGGAAACATTCCTGTTCAATCATTTGATAGAATCGTTTTGCGAGCTGGCATGAATGATCATACCAGCCCATTCATAAAAGACGAATGGGCACGCCGACTCTGCATCAACTCCGGAGTCGTAACCCCAAAAGGAACATTTGTTAATCTTTATATCAACGGAAAATATAAGGGATACTACAATCCAACAGAACGTATCGACACCAAGTTTTTAGCAGACTGGTATCAAACCGATGAAAACTACGATCTGATAGCTCAGTTTAATGAAGTTCGAGCTGGAAGCACCACCGCTTGGCGTAAATTACTCAACTATGCATCACGTTATGATTTGGATGAGCCCAAACATTTTCAAAAAGTTGAAGAGCAATTGGATATAACCGCAATGGCAGACTATCTTTTACCTCTCATTTACGCTAACAATGATGATTGGCCGCATAACAACTGGCGAGTCGCTCGCCACAAGTCAGATGGTAAATTTCGTTTTATCTGTTGGGATGCAGAATGGGCTTTTAGTAACAGCTCTCACAACACAATAAAAAATCAACTATCCACCTTAAACCCACCATGGGGAGATGCCGAAATAGCCAAACTATTTAATGCACTAAAGATTAGTCCGGAGTTCCAAATGATTTTTGCCGATCAGGTTCACAAGCATTTTTATAATGGAGGATCCTTAACCAATACAGAAATTAGAAATACCTACGACGAATTATACAACACAGTCCGAGGCACAGTTAGCGGGCTAAGTAAAAACTGGGGCATAAACTGGATTAATAGCAGGAGAAGCCGTGTCTTGTCTCATCTAAAAGAAGCCAATTTGGCAGCTTCAGACCAAGCCCCAAAATTCAACCAATTCGGAGGAGATGTCCCTGCAGGATTTAACCTTAATATGAGCGCGTCTGAAGGTGATATTTATTATACTACTGATGGGTCCGACCCTCGTGTACGATTCGCAAGCTCCATTTCCAACAACGCAAAAAAATATGAAAAAAACAAAGAAATCATTCTAAACAAGGGGTCACAAATTAAAGCGCGCACACTTGCCGGAAATAAATGGAGCGCTCTGACATCTGCCACATTTCAGATAGGAGAAAGCGCTGTGCCAATTAAAGTCACCGAGATCATGTACAATCCTCAGGGTGGCGACGCATTCGAATTCATTGAATTCCAAAACACCGGTGACTCCGAACTCAATCTATCTGGATTTTCTATGGATGGCATCTCATTTCGCTTTGCAGAAAACAGCCCAACTTTGGCGGCAGGTGGCTATTTTATTTTGGTAAATGACGCAAATACGGAGGCGTTCCGTGTTCGATATCCCGGCACAGTCATCAACGGCCTTTATGAAGGAAACCTTTCAAACAGGGGCGAACGATTAGCCTTGATTGATCGCAACGGTGAAACGGTTATATCCGTAGATTACAAAGACGACGGGGATTGGCCGAGTGAAGCCGATGGCGATGGATACTCTCTGGTTTTGTCTAACCCAAATGGCGATCCAGACGCTCCAGCGAACTGGCGCTTAAGCTCAGCTAAAGGAGGCACCCCCGGACAACCAAATTCAAACAACCCAGAACCACTGATTGTAATCAATGAAGTTTTAGCTGAAAATGTTAGTACAATAAAAAATGGTACAATTTTTCCAGACTACATTGAGTTAAAAAATGTAGCCGGCACAGATGTCTATCTACAGAACTGGAGCCTAAGTGATAATCCGGCCAAACCCCGCAAATTTAATTTCCCGGCTGATATTGTAATCAAAGCAAACAGCTACCTTACAATTTGGATGGATGATAACTATGAAGCGTCCGGACTACATGCAGGATTCGCCATGGATAACGACGGAGACACAATCGCGTTATTCAATCCCTCTGGCGAACGAATCGATGTTGTAACTTTTGGTCTACAATTAGCAGACTACTCTATTGGCAGAGATCAAAATGGTTGGGCACTCAACCTTCCAACCCCTGGCAAAGCCAACAGAAATGCTAGCTTAGCAGACCTAAAAAAACTTCGAATAAATGAGTTTGTTGCAGCAGCACCTCCGGGCGGAGACGACTGGATCGAACTCTACAACATGGACGACAAGCCGGCAGCCCTTTTCGATCTGTCATGGGAAATAGGCTTAGGCAGATTCACATATCGTCGATTGTCATTCATTGCACCTAAAAGTTACCAGATTTTCTTGGCAGACGAAAAGCCAGGCGTAAGACATCTCGATTTCCGTCTCCCTGCAAATGGAGGCACCATCCTACTCCGTAATCATCACGGAGCCGAACTCGACGATGTAAGTTACCGTACGCAAAATGATAGCGAATCCCGTGGGCGCTATCCCAATGGCAATGGGAGCTGGATCACGTTCACCTCAACTATAAGCCCTGGAAAAGCTAACTATAAACCTGCAACTGAAGGGCTCAAGATCAACGAAATTCTGGCAATTAATGATAGCTCAGTAATTGATCCCTTAGGCAGGTCGAGCGACTGGATTGAAGTTTGGAACAACTCGAACAAACCCGTCGATTTAACCGGCATGAGTCTAAGCATCAACAAAATTGATCCTGGTCAATGGGATTTCCCAATAGGCATAAGCCTAAATTCCAAAGACAAACTATTAATATGGTGCAACGGTTCTAGAGATCCGAACCTTGGACCAAAAGATTACCTTAATACCGGAATATCCTTAAATGGAAACTACGGCTCAGTTTACCTTTTTAACAGCTCAGAACAAATCGTAGATAGGGTTCAATACGGCTTTCAAATTTCCAATAACTCGATCGGCCGTGACCAAAATGGTGAATGGAAACTCATGCACCAACCAAGCCCTGGAAAAAGCAATGAGATTGCAACCCAAACCGGAACAATATCCAATATTACGATTAACGAATGGACATCAGGTGAAAGAGAAAGCGACTGGATCGAGCTATATAACACAAGTACATTACCAATAGATTTGGGAGGGAATTATCTTACAGACGACCTCAGTTTAATCGGACGAACAAAATTTGAGATTCCAGAATTAAACTTCATCGATGCAGGCGGCTTCGTGAAATGGATTGCCGACGGGAATCTTTCTAAAGGGGCAGCCCATATAAACTTTAGCATTTCTGCTCTCGGAGAACCTATTGCTATCTATAACTCATCCAAATTACTTGTAGAAAAAGTCCAGACAACTCAGACCCTTCCCGGAGAATCACAAGGTCGTCTACCTGATGGCGCAAACAATATTGTCAAATTCCCTACAACAAAGACTCCTGGCAAACCTAACTACAAACCTATCGAATCAATTGTAATAAACGAGGTGCTTACCCACACCGACCCTCCTTATGAAGATGCCATTGAACTACTCAATCTAAGTGAAAACCCATTAAATATAGGTAAATGGTGGATAAGCAACTCAGAATCATATCTCCAGAAATATCAAATCCCTGATGGAACAATTATAAAACCGCGCAGCACATTGGTTTTTTATGAGGGACAATTTAATTCCAAACCTGGCACTGATCAAAGCTTTGCTCTTAACTCATCACAAGGTGACCAAGTGATCCTTTCAGCTACCGACTCTAATGGTAAGCTAACAGGATATCGTATTCCTATCGAATTCGAAGCCGCAGAGAATGGCATCTCTTTTGGCAGGATTAAAACAAGTTTGGGAGACCAATTAGTTACACTCACGAGGCCGACTTTTGGCGTGGATAGTCCAGCTTCCATCCAATCCTTTCGAAAAGGTACTGGTGCCGAAAATTCTGGGTACAAGATTGGACCAATTGTCATACATGAAATCATGTATCACCCTGCCCCTCTCCCGCTTGGAGCAGGAACACCAAATGATGAATTTATTGAACTAAAAAATATTACCAATCAAACCATCAGATTATATGATCCAAACAACCCAATAAACACTTGGCAAATCAACGGAGGCGTAAAATTCGAATTCCCAATTGGCAGCGAATTATCACCAAANACTTATGCTCTATTGGTAGAATTTGACCCATCCAAAGAANACGAAAGAACTAAACGNTTCATCAAGCGCTATAATATTCCGGAAAANACAATTTTATATGGACCAATGCGGGGNAACTTATCCAATNGTGGCGACTCAATTCAACTGCTTAAACCAGATCCTCCTCAAGGTATTGATCGTGAGGATGCGGGATTCGTCCCGTATATTCTAGTCGACAAAGTAGTGTTTAAAGATTCTACACCTTGGCCAATTGAACCAGACGGACTTGGGGCCACACTTCAACGTAAATCAGGGACGGCATTTGGTAATGATCCAATAAACTGGAAAACCTCTGCTCCAAATCCAGGCCGCGAAAACCGACAAGCTGAAGGGGATGACTCTGACAACGATGGTATCCCAGACAACTGGGAGATAGCAAACGGACTGGATCCACTAGCAGCTAATGATGCAACAATTGATACCGACCAAGATGGTCTTAGTAATCTAGCTGAATACTATGCAGGAACTGACCCTCAAAATGCCGCAAGTGTTTTTCACCTATCAGCCAAACTATTAGATACAAGTATAATAGAATTAAGCTTTGATGCCGCACGCAGTGGACAATTGGTTGAATTACAGACTACTGAACAAATTGGACAAGGAAAATGGGAAACTATGCTGGAATGGACCGCAGAAGATGCCGGCCTTCAGCAACTCGAGGTTGACGTTTCAGACTCGAGCGCCCAGTTTTTCCGTCTGCTTCTTTTAGAATAAAACGAATGGAATCCGCCCTTACCA
Source organism: Verrucomicrobiales bacterium (assembly GCA_002684915.1). Classification (GTDB taxonomy): domain Bacteria; phylum Verrucomicrobiota; class Verrucomicrobiia; order Limisphaerales; family UBA1096; genus UBA1096. Next base: position 6,740 of record NYWG01000065.1, on the reverse strand, counting down.
ACGCCACCGGCCAGACTAACTTCACAAATTTGGACTGGGGAATAGTAGCAGTATATCTACTCCTATCTGTAGCAGTTGCCTTTTGGGTTAAACGATTTGCCGGTAACATGACAAACTTTGTCGGGGCAGGTCGCGCAGTCGGCACATGGCTTGGCATTGCGACATTAACAGGCACCGAAATGGGACTAATAACAGTCATGTACAGTGCCCAAAAGGGCTTCACTGGAGGTTTTGCCGCTTTTCATATTGGAGTAATCGCAGGAGTGGTCGCATTTTTAGTAGGCATGACCGGACTTATCGTAGTGGGGCTGAGAAAACATGAAGTACTTACCATCCCTGAGTATTACGAAAAACGGTACGGACGTCGCACGCGCATCCTCGGCGGCATAATGCTAGCATTCGGTGGCCTATTAAACATGGGATTATTCCTAAAGGTAGGGGCAATGTTCATTGTAGGTATAACCGGCATGAATCCGGACGGCAACGCATTGAAGTTAGTAATGGTCGGACTTCTTGCACTGGTACTAATATACACCGTAATTGGAGGTATGATCTCTGTTGTAATCACCGACTACATTCAGTTTGTCGTTTTATCGGTCGGCATACTGATAACCGGCTGGTTGGCCGTAGAAAGTGTAGGTGGATTCCAATCACTTTTTGATGAGGCCGACAAACTTAAAGGTCGAGAATGGTTCGACCCAACAGATGCCGAAAGCGCTTTTGGTTGGGAATATCTGGCATGGATGTTTTTCCTAGGAATTGTCAACTGTGCCCTATGGCCAACCGCTGTAGCTAGAGCCTTGGCAATGGAAAGTACTACTGCCCTTAAACGACAATATAAATGGTCTTCTATTTCATTCGCTATTCGGATGATTATTCCAAACCTACTAGGTATTTGCGCATTTATATTTGTTATGACTAAAGCATCGGATTTACAGAATCTGTTTTTCCCAGAAGACCCTGACGCAAAGCCAATAAACAATCTATACGCCATGCCAATTTATCTAGGTCGAATTTTACCGGCCGGTCTAGTCGGGCTAATCACTGCCGCAATGATTGCTGCCTTTATGTCCACACATGATGGCTACTTACTTTGCTGGAGCTCAGTTATCACACAAGACATAATCGCTCCCCTTTTTAAGGAACGCTTAAATAACCCGACTCGTATTAAGATTACCCGAATACTAATTGTTTTAATTGGTTTTTACATTCTTTACTGGGGTCTATTTTACGGTGGTGAAGAAGATATTTGGGATTATATGGCCATCACCGGCGCAATCTATTTTACCGGAGCCTTTTCACTCTTGTTCGGAGGCCTCTATTGGAAACGTGCAAGTTCCACTGGAGCAGTTCTTGGTCTACTTGCTGGCATCACAGCCATAATAGGGCTTGGACCAGTTCAACAAGCCATTCATCCATATATACCAGGCAGCATCGATGGAAAGCCAATTACACTAGTGGAAGATACCACTGTTAAATTTGAAGAGTTTAAGGAAAAGGAAATCCCCGAGAAATCATTTGTCCAATATATGCTCACCGACTTCATAATGGCTCCTTTCGAGCAAGCCAAACCATGGAGAAGAAACGCTCTCGAAGAATGGACTGCTATAATTCGTCAGCCAAGTGGGTTTATGCAGGCAACCGAAATAACATACAGTCGAGATGATGAAATCGAAGTTAGAGAATGGCCAAAATTTAAACCTCAAACAGGTGATGTTATCTCATTCTACAAACCAATCTCAGGTGCAAGGGTTGGATTGATGACTGTAGCCTTCACCATGCTAGTGTTTATTCTAGGGTCTATATTTGCCCCAGATCGTAAATCAGCCGAGATAAACCCAAATGATTCAAGCCCCAAGGACATACCACCACTAGACCCGACAGCCACCAAGACATCAGCCACTCAAGATGAAAGACCAATGCCATGAGTGAAGATCCAAACCAATCAAAAAAATCCCAGCAGGAACCCAAGACCAGCGAGCCGCCAGTAATTGATATTCCTGCTACCAAACCGAAAAGAATGCCTATCAAATCACAAACCACTCCTCAAAGCGTATTCAATGTTTTATGGATTATTATGCAACTAGTCTTCCTTTGCATATTAGGCATGTTATATATTCTTGTTTACCTTAAACTCGGCTGGTCAGGAGTTTGGAAAATGACTCTTCTAGGCACATGTGGCCTATTCGCAGTCATGTCATTTTTGGTTATTATTGGAGGAGCGTTAGACGTCAGAAAGCTATTCAGACGACTACGCGAACAGGAAAATGAATCCAAATCTATAGATTGATTGTTCTGTTGAATCCTACCAAATTAAGCAATAAGACCCTCTTTAACGCCATCGAATGGATTTAAAAATAGAAACATTTCGCCAAGAAATTGAGCGTGCGATGAAATCATACGACCGACATATTGTATGTTTATTCAAAACACCAGATGAATGCCTCGAAGCCATCGAACGACTGATAATAAAAGCTATCAAAGCATATGAAAATCGCGCTGAAGGAATGCGGCATGGTATTGCACTAGATAAGGAGATTACCATAATGCTTAGCCAAGCAGATGGAGCAAGACCTCTTTGCGCCATCTATTTTAACCTCCACAGTCCGTATAACCGCGAGGACGGTGGGCGTAATATTGTCGATTCAAATCCGGAAGCAGAAACTAATCCATCTAACTAAATTCATAGTCACTTAAGCTTAGCTTCGTCACCCTCCCAAATTTCACCATCGACAATATCCGCAACCGTATAGGTTTCCCAAGCCGGACCAGACACACGCACTTGGCCAATTTTTTTACCCAACCTGTAAATGCCCAATTGCTGTCCAACCTGTGGTAAACGTTTGAAACCGAAATCCAACACCACAAAATTAAGCTTTAAGTTTGTGCGAACAACCTTGCCTTCTGTACGCATCAATGTCGGAACAACAACAGTACCGTGCTTCCTATCAACTAGGGGCTGGCTCGTTGAGCTTTTTTTAGGCATAGCATTGCATCCCAACAAACAAAACATAACTGATACTGTAAGGAATTTCAGCACGCGGAGAGCATACCCCTTAGTCAAATTGGTTTCACTAAAAACAGTTCGCTTCATCTTGAAGAAGTGATCTGATACTATTTGGCCAGTGAAACAAGCTACAAACAACACGCCTATTCTTGAAATATGCATCGACTCGGTTGCCTCGGCTATAGCAGCAGAACACGGAGGTGCAGCCCGGGTTGAACTTTGCCAAAACCTTTTCGAAGGAGGAACCACACCTAGTATTGGAGCAGTTTACCAAACTTTAGAACGTGTTGGCATCAAGGTAAACGTTATCATAAGACCACGCGGCGGTGACTTTCTATATTCAAACGATGAATTTGAAGCTATGAAGCATGACATCGTTACCTTGAAGGCAGCAGGTATCAACGGGGTCGTAATAGGCATGCTAAACACTGACGGATCTATTGATACTGAAAGAACTCGTCAACTAATTGAAATAGCGAGGCCTCTTGAGGTCACTTTTCATCGTGCATTTGATGTCAGTGCAGATCCGTTTCGAAGTCTTGATGATCTCATAAGTATTGGTGCTGATCGCTTACTAACCTCGGGGCAAGAGCCTTCCGTTCTTGAAGGGGTGGATTTGATTGCCGAACTAGTACGCCGTGCAGGCGATGATATTATCATCATGCCTGGTGCCGGAATTACAGCAAAAAACCTAACACGCATTATACGAGAAACAGGCGCTCAAGAGTACCATGTTACAGGCTCTTCACCTATGACCAGTAAAATGGAATTTCGAAATGAGCGTTGCTTTATGGGCAAAGCACTTTATCCACCTGAATTCTCAATAAAGGTTACTGACCCTGAAAAAATTCGCCACTACGTACATTTATTGAACGACTTGCCTTAAACTTAACAAAGTTAGTTACATCTTCGAACGAGCTTTCTCTAGAATGTTACGCTCATTCTCAGTTAAACTGTGAATACCATGTTTGGAAATCTTATCTAAAATAGGATCCACATCACGACTCATAAAGTCTTGCCCGGATACTTCAGCAGCATCAACCATGTTAGGCTTTCGCCAATTCCTCCGCCGTGATGCACCGGATCCACCAGCTTGAGAGTCAGATGCGATCTTAACTTTGGGAATTAATGAAAATAAAGGGAGAAAACCACCACGCCGCACAAGAACAGCTACAAAAAACGCACCATACAATAATCCACCCAAATGAGCCGCATGAGCAGTCCCATCCGAACTAAAAGTTTGTATCGTATATAGCACATGAAGGATTGAAATGGCACATGCACCCCAGAAGATCCATTTCCATTTCATGCGCACTGGCAAAATTAGAAACAACAAAAAGTAAGCCTCTTGCCTTGGAAATAACCTTGAATAAACACCTATAAACCCAAAGACAGCACCACTTGCTCCTATCATTGGAGGCCCCGCAAAATGAGAAGGCAATAAAACTGCAAATAAAAGTTGAAATAAACCTCCAGCTATACCGCTCACAAGATAAAGAGCAATGAGCTCACGGCGGCCGATCACCGGTTCCAGTAAGCGACCAACAAAAAACAAAGCTATCCCATTTAATAATAAATGCCCCACACTCCCATGGAGAAATTGATAAGTGAGTAATTGAATAGGCAACAACCACGAAATATTCTCAGTGGGCATCGAAAGATAATTCCCTACAAATGAATCACGAAAGTCTCTTGAAGGTGAAAGACTATTAGAGTCTATCAATAACTGAAGTATAAAAGCTACAAGGTTGATTGTCAGTAGTATCGCCCAACCTGACCATGGTTGTTGAAATAAAGGAGGACGAAACTGGGGTTCCTCCGGTCGCATATATGGGCGATCATCTAACATCGTCTCAAAAAATTAACATGTGTTACAGTTTCGGCCAATCCTATAGCCAACACTGAAGCATTTGAAATAATTATGTTAAAAAAGATAGATAGTTGAAATAGACCTATAATTACACAATTTTATTCCTTGCCCAACTAGACATGTAGCTTAATCACTTCGTAATGTCGCCCCACCCTACACCACTAATTCATCAGCAGTTTTCCTGATCTGAGCAGCATCAATCAAGCCTACAACCTGACTTCATGCGTAGCGCAGAATTCCGGGGCAATTTTAGCTGAAAGCATATTACTAAAGCCCTCGATAAGAAGAATGCGTTCTTTCTCGACGCAGTTTTGACTCATTTCGATACGATCTCTCCACCAACGACGGTCATAACCGGGCGCCCTTTCAAATTCCAATCGTAGAAAGGATTATTAGTCGCCTTGCTAACAGTATTCTCACGACGAAAAATCCACTCAACATCAGGATCAAATATTGTCACATCCGCTGGAGAACCTAGACTCAGGGTGCCACGGTCGGATCTAATTAAACGCGCTGGAGCAACTGTAAATCGAGTAATTAAATCTGCTAAATTCATCCGACCACTGTGATAAAGCTGCATTAGCGATACAGCAAGCTGGTTCTCTAAACCAGTTATCCCAAATGGGGCATTCGCAAACTCAACCTCTTTCTCGTAGTCACAGTGAGGTGCATGGTCACTGGATATAATCTCAAGTGTACCATCAACAACTCCCTCAATTACCGCCTCACGATCCTTCGCAGAGCGAAGAGGCGGATTCATCTTAAAATTAGTATCGAACTCAGGCCAAGAGGGACGATCACTACCACCCGGATAACATATTCCCTTCCCATCTTCATGCCAAAACTTTTGACTGCCGGCAATCGCAGCATCCGTCAATGTAAAGTGGTGAGGACACGCTTCGCCGGAAATTGGAACACCCCGTAACTTCGCTTCACGAAGTAACCGAACACTCCCTGCTGTACTCATGTGTTGGCAGTGAATGTGCGCTTGGGTTTTTTCCGCAAGTAAAATATTACGAGCAACAATCATCTCTTCCCCTGCACTAGGCCAACCCGGCAACCCAAGCGTACTATTCCAGTATCCGTCATGCATCATCCCTAAGCCTACAAGTGAATAGTCCTGACAGTGATCCATAACTGGCAAATCAAACATTGCCGTATACTCCAAGGCTCGGCGCATCAAATCATTATTCTGAACACAATTCCCATCATCGGTAATTGCTACTACGCCAGCACTCTTCAAAGAACCAATTGGCGCCAACTCTTCTCCCGCAATCCCTTTGGTAATTGCACCGGTAGTCAGTACATTAACCTTGGATGAACGCTCAGCACTATCCTGAATTAGTGCCACTGTCCCAGGGTTATCGATTGCCGGACTTGTGTTCGGCATACAGACAACTGTCGTAAAGCCACCTTTGGCGGCGGCGGCTGCCCCCGACTCAATATTCTCCTTTGCTGTTTGACCTGGTTCACGAAAATGAACGTGAATATCTATCAAGCCTGGACAAACCACTTTCCCAGTAACATCAACCTGGGAAACCTCTCCTGACACTTGATCCTGAATATCTGAACCAACAGCCTTCACCCTACCATCGACTAGCAAGAGGTCAGTCGTTTCATCTATTCCATTGGCTGGGTCGATCAAACGACCACCTTTGAGCAGCATTGAACTCACTGGCGCACAGGCTAAAGAAGGTGAATAAACAACGCAAGTCGAGTTGCTATGCTTCTTTAGTAGTTAGCCTTCGAATAAAACCTTTAATCTTATAAAAAAAAGAGGCCGGGCACTAGGCCCGACCTCTATAATGTGTTCTCAGTTTGGTAAACTTACCAAATTATTTCTTCGCACGGCCAAACGCAGCT
>NYWG01000064.1 GCA_002684915.1 Verrucomicrobiales bacterium | reverse complement strand
TACAAAACCTAAACCAAAGCCAGCTCCCCCAAAGCCTAAACCGGTTAAAATTACAAAACCTAAACCAAAAATTAAGGTTAATCTAAAGCCGACAGTTCGCCGCCCAGATTCTAGCAGAGTAAAGGCACAACAAGAAGCCGCAGAACGAGCTCGCAAGGCTGATGCCCAGCGCCAACAATCTCTGAACAAATCTCTTAATAGGCTAAGTTCTAATTTATCTGGCAGTACGGCTGTTAAGGCCCCTCTCGGACGTCTCGCCTCTGCAAATTACGAATCACTTATACGGCGAAAGTACATGGACGCCACTTTTCACCCGGGCGCAATTTCTGGGGATCCGGTGGCCAAGGTGCGCATTGTAATCGCGCGTGGTGGAAATGTGTTATCAGCTCGAATCCTAAATAGTTCAGGTGTGGTGAGTTGGGATCGAGCAGTACAAAAGTCACTTGACCGGGTAAAGCATATCGGGCCGTTCCCCAAAGCAATGAGTGGAGCACAAAAAACTTTCACTCTAAATTTTAATTCACGTAGTTTTAAATGAACAAATCATTCCGTTATTCCCTTTCCGTACTAGTTGCCTTATTCGGACTAGGCAAGGATCTAAGCCAAGCACAAAAGGCTATAGATGTAGATGTTTTTGACTCTGGAGAAATTAAAGCTATACCAGTCTATATTGAAGGATTCACCGGTGAAGTCCTATCTCTCTTGAAGTTTGATCTTTTTGTACAAGGATTTGAGTTCGTAGACAAAGCCAAAGCACAGTTCATCCTTAAAGGAAGCAATGCAGGAGGCGTTTCAGGGGCTGTGTACGACCAATTAAAACGTGAGTTCATTCTGAACAAACGATATCAAGGTGGTAATTTACGGATGCAGGGGCACACCTTCGCAAACAACGTTGTAGAATCAATAACGGGATCTCCAGGGATTGGCCTTAGTAAAATTGCCTTCCGGCAATTTCATGGACGTAACACAGAAATTCATGTTGCAGATTTTGATGGCTTTAATGCAAAACAGGTAACCCGAGATAACTCCATATCGGCAGGCCCAGACTGGTCGCCCGATGGAGGGTCTTTGTTCTACTACTCATATCTCAAAAACAATCCAGACATATACTCTCACAACATTCGAACAGGGCAGCGCCGAATTGTAGCTCGATACTCAGGGTCAAATATTAGTCCCAGTGTTTCACCTGACGGCAGGCGAGTAGCCATGGTGCTTAGCAAGGCTGGGAGCCCCGATATTTGGGTAGCCAATGTAAACGGCTCTGGATTGAGACGTTTAACCACAACAAAAGCCGCCGAATCCTCTCCATGCTGGTCCCCAGATGGACGGTTCATTTGTTTTGTCTCCCGCGTTTCAGGAAGATCTGGCTTGTACAAAATCCCCGCCAATGGGGGAGCAATGTCGCGTATTAAAACCATCTATGCTTCCAACGCCACCGAGCCAGATTGGTCTCCCGACGGGAAGGCAATTGCTTTCACAACACAGAGAGGAGGCAGTTTTGATATATGTATTGTCGAACCAAGCGGCGGAAAGGCAAAAGTAGTAGCTTCCGGAGAGGATCCTTCATGGGCCCTCAACTCGCGTACGCTAATTTTTACTAATCGCTCAAGCGGGAAACGCGTCTTATCGGTACTTGACGTACCAACTAAACGAGTCAAGACTCTCCCGAGAAGATTTCAGGGAAATTGCTCCCAGGCTGCATGGGGCAATTAACTGAACGAACCTGAACGCAAATAACCCTTGTGAAATTCGCTAGCTTAACCCTTATCGCACTCGTAGTAACCCTATCCATAGGTTGCAAGCATGGCCCAAAAAATATAACACAAATCCCCGGCGGAGGATCAAACGTCGCTGGCACTGGCGGTTTACTTGATACTACTTCTGGGGGAACTATTGGCACTGGCGGTGACGTTGTAAGCGTTGATGGAGATGGCAATATTGGCTTGGCCGGACTAGACGAGTTCGAAAACATGCTCATGAATCGCGAAGCATTTTCTGCTCAGACCGTTTACTTTGGCTTTGATCGTTCTGAAGTTCATCCCGATGACGCAAGCAAAGTGGCTGCCGTTGCAGATGCGCTTTCTCAATCCCCACAAAATAAAATTTTAATAGAAGGTCACTGCGATGAACGCGGCACAGAAGAATACAACCGCGCGCTAGGGGAGCGTCGGGCCTTAAGTGTGCGTGACCAATTAGTAGAATTAGGCGTAAGTGGAGATAGAATTCGCACTATGAGCCTAGGTGAAGATCGGCCTGCTGACCCAGGTTTTACAGAAGATGCTTTTCAGGCTAATCGTCGTGGAGAATTTGTACTCCTAACGCCGAAGCCAGGAAATTAGTTCTCCCCCATCTCCCCATATGAACGCCGCAAATTACATAACTCTGTTTTTTTTGGCGTTTGTTTTTGTATTCTCTGCGGGATGTAAAAAAACTCCAAAAGGAAACTCTTATCTTCCAAAATCAAAAGGAGGAATGGTTGGGAAAAGTAATCTTTTGGCAAATAACAATAGCGGGAAAATTGCGCCTCAGGACCAAGTCGTTTCCCGTGAAGGAAATATTGGAGAAATAAGTGGGCTTGAAGGTTTTGAAAACTTATTAATAGACCGAGATGTATTCGCAGCTCAAACTGTTTACTTTGGATTTGATCTTACTGAACCTGGACTCGAAGATTCAGATAAAATGACAGCAGTTGCAGATGCACTATCTAATAATCCAAAAAACAAAATTTTAGTAGAAGGCCACTGTGACGAACGCGGGACTGAAGAATATAACCGCGCTCTTGGTGAACGACGAGCCCTGGCCATTCGTGATATCCTAGTAGAAAAAGGAATATCTCCTAAACGAATACGAACCATTACTTTTGGCGAAGATCGGCCTGCCGATCCAAACCTGACAGAAACAGCCTATCGCCTTAACCGACGCGGCGAATTTGTGCTACTAACGCCCAAACCGGGCACTTAACATAACCCCCACCAACCCACTAATCGGGAGTTGGCTCTTTACAACAAAAAAAATAAGGCTAGGTTTTCTGGCCTTTCTGAATAGATATGACAAATCATCTTCAACTGGCATTCGGTGGGCTTGGCCCATGGGAAATCATCCTGATTCTCGCCGTCGTTCTGGTTCTTTTTGGAGCCAAAAAACTACCTGAACTGGCTAAAGGCATGGGACAAGGGATCAAGGAATTCAAAAAAGCATCACGAGGCGTTAACGACGAACTCGAGAGAGCAATGGACGATACCCCTACCTATGAACCTCCTCCTGCCGCACATCTTACACAGGAAACAGCCGAAAAGGCGGAAGGCGACGAACCCAAAAAGGACGCCTAAAAGTTTTAAGCATTCGCTAAAACTTAGCCTTAACCATGCCCAAAGAACCTGAGGGCACCTCTTCGGCTCCGGAAGATACTCCCGACAGCCAAGCGGATAGCCACGATTCTTCCCAAGAGCAAATCAAGCCAACGCATTTGTCTGCATCTAATACGGACAATGCTGAAGGCGAGAAGNTTGACCCTGNTGAAGAGTTTTCCTCTCTCCCTAGCANGAAGAAAGATGATTCATCACAATCCTCGGATACATCTGAAAACCTAGAAAATTCAGGAGAGCANGAGTGGCATCATGATGATCCATACCATCATGATTACGAACACGAAGATCATCATGCACATGAAGAATATCATGATGATCCATATCACGATGCCCATGAAGAATATCAAGGCGAGGACTTTCAGTCGACTTATGCTCCCGCGGCGATTCCTCGTTCCGACGAAAATGGAGGCGGCGATGACTCTCCACCCGATCTCGATGAAGACGGCAGCGAATATGGAGGCCCAATTAAATCATTCCTCGAACATATGGAGGATTTACGATGGGTGCTTATACGATGTGTCGCAGCATTAGGGGTTGCTATGGTGGCCTGCTTAGCAGGCGCTCCAATCATCGTTGAATTCCTTTCGCGCCCTCTCAATGAAGCAAAGCAATTCCTAACCGAAAACAGGCAAGATTCTCTACTCGCCGAAAACAAAAGCGAGATCCTTGTAAGATTAACCGATCAGGAAGTATTTAGAATACCAGTAGAGACTAATTTATTAGATGAAGCCTATCGAATGCTCGACCTAACCAACACCGTCGAGCCTCAGTCATTCAACCTTAAGCCAAAGGTACAAGACGGTAAATTGCAATTACTCTTGCAACCAGAAACCAATGCCGTATCGGCATCCGACCAATCAACAAGGGCAGGGCCCGAGTTAAAATCCATGAGTCCACTAAGTGGATTTCTTGTTGCTCTACAAATGGCATTTTACGGAGGCATTATGGTAGCTCTGCCTTTCATTCTATTTTTTCTTGGGCAGTTCATTTTTCCGGCCTTGCGCCAGAAAGAAAAAAAATACCTGACTATCTCAGTAATTATCGGTGCAGGATTGTTCTTTTGTGGAGCAGCTTTCTGCTACTTCTTACTAATGAAAATCGCCCTTAGCACGGCTGCACTTTTTGCACAATGGCTGCAGTTTGGCGCTGATGTATGGCGAGCCGAAGACTATATCAAATTTGTCTGCAAATTCATGATCGGGATGGGATTAGCCTTCGAATTGCCAGTGATCATCCTTCTTCTCGTTAAAATAGGAATCCTTGACTATAAGAAACTCTCAAAATTCCGTATGTACTGGGTTGTCATCAATCTTGTGCTGGCATCAGTACTCACTCCCCCGGATATCGTCACACAAGTCTTAATGGCTCTACCTATGCAGCTTTTCTATGAATTGAGCGTATTGATTGCCTGGATATGGTATAGAAGAGACAAAAAACGAGAGAAACAACTCGAAAAAGAAGGAAAAAAAACAGACTCAGATCAGGTTAATATGGATAAAAAATAACTCCAAAAGTCTTTACAGCGACCATTTTTTTACTACCCTGCCCTTCACTTTTTTTATCTTAACAATGCTTAAAATTGCAAAAACAACTGCTCTAGCAACCCTGATTACCCTGCTTTCCGTTGGTTGTGCGGGCCCAGAAAACAAGTTGGGCCGAGGAGTCCGCAATTTCACTGAGTTCACTCGTTTGGGTGAATTTAGTCGTTCTGTTGAACAAACAGCACTTTGGGACGGGCCACAGCACGCTTATACAACAGGTGTAGTTCGGGGCTTTAGCCGCACAATGGCTCGCACAGCAATTGGATTTGCGGAAATTGTCACTTTTGCCATTCCAACACCCGATTATGAACCTTGGCTACAGGGAGCTACTGTTTATCCAGATCCTTCAGTAGCCACACTTGCTTATCCATGGGGAGGCATGGTTTTACCAGACGATGCACTTTTCCCTGCCAGTTACACTCCTGGCCTTTGGGACGATGGAATTTTTCATCCCAATTCAGCTATTGGATTTGGAGGGGGAGATGTTGCACCTTTTCTACCCGGAAGCAGATTTAAGGTTTTTGACCACTAAAAATCATATTCTACTAATTTCCACGGCGCCCGCCCTATGGCTGGCGCCTTTTTTGTGACTTGAAACTCACTCTAACAACACACTGCAAGATAAACCTACTACTCAATGTAGTTGGGCATCGAGAAGATGGATTTCATGAACTTGAAATGCTAATGCTGCCTGTTCCTATTTTTGATAGGCTGAAAGTAGAAATGGCGGGATCTCACATTGAGGTGAATTGCAATCACCCTAACATCCCTAATGATTCTAATAACCTTGCATATAAGGCTGCAGAGAAATTCAGGGCTAAGGCCAAAATATCAGATGGTATTCGCATTAATATTGAAAAAAACATTCCTGCTGAAGCAGGGCTTGGTGGCGGAAGCGGAAATGCTGCTGGGGTCCTACTTTCCTTGAACAAGCTACATAACCAAGTACTGAGCGATTCAATCCTACAAGAAATCTCCTGTAGTTTGGGTAGCGATGTTCCCTTCTTTATGCAACACCAGCCGGCAATTGCAAAAGGGAGAGGAGAATCCATTGACCCAGTTGGCCCACTAAGCATCCTTGATGGTAAATCGCTTCTATTAGTTCGGCCGAATTTTGGCATATCCACGCCATGGGCTTATAAAAATTTATCTCATTTTCCTGGCGCAAAGAATCGACCGCTTGGCCAAGCCACAGACTTAGTCTTAGCTTTGAACAAGGGACCTCTGAACGAAGCCTACGAGAAATTATATAACTCTCTAGAACTCCCCGTATTTAACAAATTTCCATTGATAAAACTAATCAAAGAACATGCTTTATCTCATGGGGCAGAAAGCGCACTAATGTGCGGCAGCGGTTCCACAGTATTCGCAGTTTGCTCTAATAGCAGCGTAGCAGAATTATTAAGAGAATCTTTCAAATCTAATTTTGGCCCGCTTTCAATGAACCAAATTATCACTTTGCCCGGAAAATTTAATCCGTTTTGAAAGCTTTACGATAGGCAACCGGGTCAAATTTTGTATTCTTTTGCTTTGGTACGGGAGCTTTAGTGGACAATCGCCAAGCCTTTAACATCATATGCAATTGCGTTAATCGCTTGCCCTCTATTTTTGCTAAGTTTCTCTCTTCACCTAAATCACTTTTAAGATTGTACAACTCTAATGAGCCGTCCTCAAAGTACTCTATTAGTTTCCAGTCCCCCATTCTAACAGCACCACAAGGAGTGGTCCGAAAAGGGCCATGCCGACTAGTATAGCCCTGCAAATAGGCAGGGAAGTGCCAATAGATTGCCTGCCGAAATAGTTTGGATTTTGGCTTGTTTAACAGAGGCATCAAGCTTGTGCCATCTAGCCGAGCTTTGTCTGGACGATTAGTTTTGGTGGCTTCTAGTAAAGTCGGATACAAATCGATACCTATTACTGGCTCATCACAAACAGCCCCTGGCCTGACAACCTCCGGCCAGCGAATAGCCATAGGCACCCTTATGCCTCCCTCATAAAGCATTCCTTTCGAGCCGCGTAATGGAGCGTTTGACGTAACTCCTCCATGCCCACCATTGTCAGATGTGAATATTACTATCGTATTAGAAGTAAGAGCCAAGCGATCAAGCGTCTCCAACACTGTTCCTATACTGTCATCCATACTTTCGATCATTGCTGCATACTTGGCATTAGTTTGCTTATCCAAACTTTGTTTCTTTTCATATTTTGCTGTTAGCTGCGACTTAGCTTGAATTGGGGTATGTACAGCATAATGGGTAAGGTACAAAAAAAACGGGTTGTTCTTGTTTGCCTCAATAAACTTGGAAGCCTCACTTCCTAAGCGGTCCGTCAGGTACTCTCCTTTTTTATTATTTACGAGGTTGGGATACTTGTATGGGCTGTGATATCCGCCGCCGCTTGGACTTCCCCATTCTCTTCCTGCAATATTAATATCAAACCCTTGAGTCGTAGGATCCTTTCCTAAATGCCATTTACCCATAGTTGCAGTTTTATATCCCCCTGCTCTGAGAGCCTCTGCCAACGTGATAAATTCATCCCTCAAAACTGTCGTGTTTTTGACAGGTATAATTTTTCGATAAGCCGCCTTTCCTCGATCTGAGTTAGCCACGGTATAAATGCCATGCCGAGGTGAATAGAGGCCACTCATAAGAGACGCTCGACTAGGAGCACAATTAGGCCCATTAGAATATGCACTTTGAAAGTTTAACCCTTCACGGGCTATCCGATCAGCATTGGGAGTCTCGTAATATTTAGAGCCATTGAATCCAACATCCCGCCACCCGTAATCATCAATAAATATTAAGACGACATTTGGCTTAGCTTGCTTAGCGAAACCCGCCTCCGCAAAACAAAAGACTCCAAAAGCAATAAACAAGATCCGAATTCCAGCGTACATACTCAAATCAAACTATAGCTAAACCTTCACTTGTCCAAGTGGTGTTTTAAATGAATTTCACTAAAATTTAAAAACTGAACCTTAAAGGATAACATAATAGCTTTTGCCTCCAGATAATCATTTTAACAAAATATAGTTAATTGGGTTCAATCATGTTTTCTGGCTGAACCCACTCATCATATTGTTCTGATGTTAAAAGCTCTAAGCTTATTGCTGCTTCTTTTAACGTGCTCCCATCAGAATAAGCTTTTTTTGCAACTTTTGCGGCATTGTCGTAGCCAATATGAGGATTCAAAGCCGTAACCAGCATCAAAGAACTCGCCATCAAATCTTCAATGCGCTCAAGATTAGGTTCGATCCCAGAAATACATCGATCTGTAAAACTCCGACATGCATCTGCAAGTAATTGCGCCGATCGTAATACATTAAAAACTATCATTGGCTTAAAAACATTAAGTTCAAAATGGCCATTGCTTCCACCTATGCTTACAGCAACATGATTCCCCATTACTTCTGCAGCTACCATCGTCAAAGCTTCGCACTGGGTAGGGTTTATCTTTCCGGGCATAATTGAAGATCCTGGCTCATTTGCTGGAAGATTTAATTCCCCTATTCCACTTCGAGGACCTGACCCTAAAAAACGGATGTCATTAGCAATCTTCATTACAGCAACAGCAACAACATTTAAAGTTCCAGAAAGCGCCACCAATGCATCATGAGCTGCTAGTCCTGCAAACTTATTGGACATTGTGCTAAACGGTTTGCCAGTCGAGCTGCTAACTTCCTCTGCAAACTTTTCAGCAAACCCAATTGGCGCATTTAACCCCGTCCCCACAGCCGTTCCTCCTTGAGCTAATTGAAGTAAATTAGGCAGTGAGTGTTTAATGCCAGAAATAGAAGCCTCAATCTGGGCGGCATAACCAGAAAACTCCTGCCCTAATGTTAAGGGAGTCGCATCCTGCGTATGCGTCCTTCCGATTTTGATTATTTTAGAAAAAGCCTCAGCTTTTTTGTCCAGAGCCTCTTTAAAATGTTGCAAAGCAGGTAAAAGCTTATCCTCAACTTCAATAACCGCTGATATATGCATCGCTGCTGGAAAAGTATCATTTGAAGATTGACTCCTATTCACATGATCATTCGGATGAACACTCGATTTTTCCCCCAGTTTGCCTCCCAATAATTCATTTGCTCGATTTGCGATTACTTCGTTCGCATTCATATTCGACTGTGTGCCTGAGCCAGTTTGCCAAACGACCAACGGGAAATTGTCATCAAATTTTCCATCAACAATCTCCTGAGCCGCCTCAACAATAGCCTGCCCAACTGGTTCCTCTAGCTTTCCTAGTGAAATATTAGCTAAAGCAGCACACTTTTTTTGTATCCCCAATGCTCTTACTAGCTGAAGAGGCATGACATCATTTCCAATCGGAAAATTTTCTATGCTTCGTTGAGTTTGAGCTCCCCAATATTTTTCAATTGGAACCTCAACTTCACCCATTGTATCTCTCTCAATTCTTACTTTGCTCATATTCCTTTTAAGTATTTTTTGTATATTTTCTATATTGGCTTTGGTTTGAACTCTTTAATAAATTCCCCATTTCATTCAAATCCTCATTTATCATAAGAATAAAATTCTCACAGCTACACGCAGAACCTCCAAGGCTAATCACTGTCTCTCGTTCAGCATAATCATTTGTGACTGCGACAACTTCACCGTAAGGCTTCATTAAATGTGCCACTCGTTCGATAACTTGATCTGCAGTCTGACCTTTTTTTGAAAATAAAACCTCTATCCCATTTTTCACAGTCTCGGTTTTTGGTGTGCCCGGCGGGGCTCCCCCTCCATCAAAAATAACAGAAACTGGAGTGCCACAAGCATCTTGATACTGAGTCAGTATCGATACCAAGGCATCTCGTGCATAAAACGAATGCCTAGGCTTGCCTGGCGCTATTTCAGGCCAATGGTGCAGAAGGCTGTATCCATCCACTAGGATACGGACAATACTCATGCCTCCATTTTACTTATTATACCGCGCTTGGCCAAGCGCTTGGTTTAGTGGTAGTTTGGCCGCAGCAGAAATGCCTATATACGAATACGAACTTTGCGATGGAAAAGGCGACTGCAAACCATGTGGCGGCTCAGGCTTCACACTTCGGCGCCCAGTCTCTGCTAAGCCGCTGGAAAAATGTCCCGCCTGCAAAAGGCCGGTACAAAAAATCATTTCTAGCTTCAACACTCCTACGTACCTTAAACCTTTATCCATTAGCGATGCAAAAAATGCAGGCTTCACGGTCTTAAAAAAATCGAGCAAGGGAGAGTATGAGCGTCAGTAGTTCTTTTAGCCGTTAATTTAATTTAAAAAAATTGAACATCTCAAGCATCTTACCTGTCAGATGCTATAACACTATGTTAATAGTATTTGTTCAGCTACTTGCTGAACTTCAGAAATGACTTTAAAGTCATAGAAGGTTGGTTTGGTTGTTTGGGTTGACGGGCGCCTAAAGGCGCCCGTTCTTTTTAACTTAATCATTAATTCATACTTGCCCTCGACAACCGATCTCGAACCGCATCCCACTCACTCTCTAGCGGAAGTGGCTGAATCAATATCGACTCTGCATTAGCTTGGTCGCAACGGTTCAAAGTTTCGTAAATTTTTTTTGCGTATCCTTGCACCGTTTTTGGCATTTCATGCCAAGTAGCTGGATCCCTATCATTTGGAACTGATTCAAACGTGATCACATGAGTATTCTTATCCGATTTATTTAACAAATCTTCCCAAGACCCTTCTCCTACTATTACCTTAGCTCGCGGCGAGTAATGGCACCGAAGCTGCCCAGGGCTTTTAAGCTTATCATTACCGCTGTTCTCCAAGGCTAATTGAGCTCCTCCTAAAACTTCCTGCAATTGTTCCTTACGAATCATGCCTAACCGCAAAATTGCAGGGGTCTCGCCGGTTAAGTCTATCACTGTAGATTCGATCCCAATTTGGCATGCCCCTCCATCGAGTATAAGTGGTATTAGCCCATTAAGTTGGTCAGCAACATATTCTGCCTTGGTTGGGGAAACCCGATTAGAAAGATTCGCACTAGGAGCTGCCAAAGGAAATTCACATTGCCTCAAAATATCTTTCATAATGGAATGAGAAGGGCAGCGCACTGCAACTGTCTGACCTCCAGCTGTTACAATATTCGGAATCTTTTCAGACTTTGGCAAAACCATCGACAATGGCCCAGGCCAAAATTTCTCAGCCAGCTTATTGGCTGCATCTGTCCACGTAGAAACGCAGTCTCGTGCCATTTCAACTGAAAAAGTATGAACTATAAGAGGGTTACTTGCCGGCCGGCCCTTTACATCAAAAATCCTTGCTACTGCCTCCGCAGAAAAAGCATTAGCAGCTAAGCCGTAAACAGTCTCGGTTGGAATTGCAACGAGTTGCCCGTTACCAAGCAAATCCTTTGCCTGCTTAATAGAGTCGGGATGCGATGCAGCACGGATTTCTGTGTCGAATTGTAGTTCAACATTCTCAGTCACAATAAGGTCCTAGGATCCACTTGAAAGAATTAAGGCTGAATTTCTGACCCGTCAAGAGGTTAATCAAACTACTTCGAAAAAGACTCGCTCCAGCTGGGCTAGTCCATTATGTCACTTGAATGAGCAATGAGGATTGGCTAATCAGTCTGACAGCATTTATCTCCTTCGCTGCATATATTGGAGCATTATTAACTAAATGGGAGAATACG
Organism: Verrucomicrobiales bacterium; assembly: GCA_002684915.1. Taxonomy (GTDB): domain Bacteria; phylum Verrucomicrobiota; class Verrucomicrobiia; order Limisphaerales; family UBA1096; genus UBA1096. The sequence continues at coordinate 9,613 of NYWG01000064.1, read as the reverse complement.
AATCACACAGATTGTTTTAGCAGGTCTAACATGTGGACGCTCGGCTACGTCGCCTTCGTCATACACTTTATTTCAGCCTTTCACTATAAGTATGAATGGAGCCATGCGATGGCACTTGAATTAACAGCCAAACAAACGTTTCAAATAACAGGGATCACAACCGGAATAGGCTTATATTTTAATTATTTTTTCGCTCTAACGTGGTTGAGTGATCTGTTATGGCTTAAACTGGCAAATCAAAGCTACAAAAAACGTCCTCAATGGATTTACTATGGCATCCATGGATTTATGGCATTCATGTGGTTTAACGCTACAGTGATATTTGGATCTCTTATAGCCCAATTAATAGGAATATTTGCCTTTTTAAGTGTAGTAAGTTTATGGGTATACCGCCAAAAAAAATTAAGAATTACTCAGTCCGCTAAATCTTTTTTGTAGTTGTTCAACACATGAATAACTTTTTTAAGCTCCTCTTCAACTCTGTTAAGATTCTGCTCTACAGTAGACAACTTAAATCCTTTTTGTGCACCCTGTTCAAGCAACTCACAAACATCTGCCAGCCTCTCAGCTCGCAAGTTCCGAGCGCTTCCTTTAAGTGAATGAGCAGCTTCTCTGATACCATTATAACCTTCGCCATTAATAGACTCCCTCGCCTCTAGAATTTTCTCAGGGGCGTCTTGAAGAAACAGATCGATTAATTCTATGATTACATCTACATCTCCAAAAGACTTTAGCCCTGCTGCAATAGACTCTGCATCAGAAACAATTGCTGCCCCCTGCACCGCCCCAACAGCATTCGCTATTTCGCTAAGCACTTCTTTCAGTTTTTCAATTTTAATTGGCTTAATTAAATAATCATCCATGCCTGCATCGAGGCACTTCTTTCGTTCTTCTGGATCTGCATTTGCAGTGACGGCAATAATCTTAATCAGTTGCGCTCGGCCAGCTATCTGCCTGATGGCCCTAGTAGCCTCATACCCATTCATTTCCGGCATATGACAATCCATTAAAACTACGTCATATGGAGTTTTTTGAACGCTCTCAACGGCAGCCAGTCCGTTGGTGACAGCATTCGCATCGTATCCTAACTTTTTTAACTGCAATAGAATGACTTTTTGATTTACCTGATTATCTTCAGCAACAAGGATTTGTAGAGGTTTAGCTTCGGCAGGAATAACACAGGAGGCGTCTACTTCATTTTCTCCAACTAAAATACGGGCTATAGCCTCAAGCAACCGGCTCTGCTTTACTGGCTTCATCAGGCAGGAATCAATTCCAGAAATCCGACATTTATCAGTGTCGACCGATTTTCCCATAGGCGTAAGTAGAACGATTTTTACTTCAGATAAAAGCAGATCATCCTTAATCATATTTACTATGGAACCCGCCCCAACATCAAGCGGCTCAAGGTCTATTATCGCAACTTGAAATGGACTTTCGGTTGAAGCCTGCTTATGGAGCAATTCCATTGCAGTATTCGCACTGTCAGATTCGACTGTCTTAATTCGACGTGAACGTAATTGATGGCTAAGAATTTGCCTGTTTATCTCACAATCTCCCACAATCAGAACATTTAATCCTATTAATAAATTATCTTGAGATGTTCGCTCTCCGCTACTTGTATCTTTATTAAAAGGCAAATCAATTCGGAATGTAGAACCTTGTCCAAGCTTACTTTCAAAACTGATCCGGCCGTCCATCATTTCAGAAAGTTGCTTAGAAATAGTCAATCCTAGGCCTGTTCCCCCGTAACGGCGAGTTAAGGATCCGTCTGCTTGAGTAAACGGTTGAAATAACTTCGCCTGAGCTTCTTCAGGAATTCCTATTCCCGTATCTTTAACTTCAAAAACAAGTTCTATCTTGAATGCATTCTCCCGAACTATTTTAACTTTAACAATTACCTCTCCTTGCTGTGTAAACTTTATCGCATTGGCTATAATGTTGGTCAGTATTTGCCGAAGCCGTCCTGCGTCTCCAATTACTTTAGTCCATACATCCTCATGGATCAGACACACCAAGCTCAACCCCTTACTTTGAGCGCGTTCTGCTAGAAGTTCCACTGTGCTCTCAACAACTTCTCGAATATCAAATGAGACTTTTTCAATATTAAGCTTCCGGGCTTCAATTTTTGAAAAGTCGAGTATGTCGTTGATAATTCCAAGCAGGGCGTCAGCACTTTCACGAATAGTAGTAAGAAAATCTCGTTGCTGCTCATTAAGCGAACTATCAAGCAAAAGGTCTGTCATTCCGATGATAGCATTCATCGGCGTACGAATTTCATGACTGGTATTAGCAAGAAATTCAGATTTAAACTTAGCAGATTCCAATGCGTCATCTCGTGCGTTTGCGAGTTCTTCCTCTGCTTGCTTTAGCGAAGTAATATCCTTTGAAACTCCAACTAGGCCAATAATTGCCCCATCTGGAGATCTCATTGGCATTTTAGTAGTCAAAACCCATCCTTCACTGCCATCGTTCCAGGTTTCTTTTTCTGTTTTTCCGATAATAGCCTTCCCAGACTCAAAAATGTTTTTCTCATCAACAAGCGCTAACCTAGCATGTTCAGCGCTAAAAAAATCGGCGTCCGTTTTTCCAACCGCTTCATCTGGACTCTCTAGCCCAAAATCTTGCGCCAGAGCTCTGCTAATCATAAGAAATTGGCTATTGCTATCTTTGAAATAAATTCGGTCTGGTATACTATCAAGTAACGTACGAAGCAGGTCTCGTTCATGGGCCAACGCCATCTCCATCCGTTTCTGCTCAGTTACATCCCAAAAAATTCCCTGAACACCAGAACAGCGTCCTGTCTCATCGTAAACTGGAGTCTTAACTACATGCACCCAGGATTTCTCTCCGCCAGCATCAATGTGTTCCTCCACTGTATCCAACGATTCGCCATTTTCCATAATAGCGAGATCATCCTCTCGGTACTTGCCAGCTAGATCGCTCGGGAAAAAATCAAAGTCTGTTTTTCCAATGATTTCTCGGCGTGACTTTTCTACCTCTCTACAAAATCCATTGTTAGCAAAAACAAATTCCCCACTTGTATCTTTACGAAAAATCTTTTGCGGTAGATTCTCGACCAGCGAATGAAATAATATTTGAGACCTACTAAGTTCAAGTTCAGCCCGCTTCTGTTCTGTTATTTCTTGGACTGTTCCTTCGTAAAAAAGCGGTTTATTTTTGTTGTCGCGTACTACACGAGCGGTTTCTGAAATCCAAATGCGCGATCCGTCTTTCCGAAATATTTCCGACTCAAATTGTTCAATTCTCCCTTGGGCTTGAATAAGCTCTAGAAACGATTCGCGCTGATTTGAATCAACATAAAGTTGGCCTTCAATGTCACCAATCGCTTTAATCAATTCCTCGGAAGAATTATAACCATATAATTCTGCCAATCTCTGGTTAACATAAATATATTTCCCCTCTTTTGAGCTACGAAATATCCCTACTACCACTTCATCAAACACTATCGGATCTTTAGCGTAGTTTTGATTAGTTGTTTCGGTGGTGTCACTCATTCTTCACATCTTCTCCTGCCACAAGAGAGTAAAAATTCTTGTTCCCTTGGCCAAGCCCATTCAACACTCGGCGCTTTACCGATTAACGAATGCCTCGCATTGTACCGCTCAGCCTGTAATGGCCAATCTTTAAAATGAAACTTGGTTCCCACATGTCTACAGCTGGCGGCGCTTGGAAAGCCTTTGACCGCGCACGCTCCGTAAATTGCGAAAGTGTCCAAATTTTTATGAAGAGCAACATGCAGTGGTTCGGGAAATCTCCATCTGAAGCTGATGCAGCGCGCTTCGTAAAAGAATTGGCAAAAGGCGATGTTGGAACGGTATTCGGTCACGCCGGGTACTTAATTAATCTCGCCGGGCCTGACGGCAGCAATCTCGAAAAGTCTATGAAATCACTGGTTCAGGAAATTGAATTGGCTTCAATGCTTAAGGTGCCATTTCTAGTTCTCCATCCCGGGGCACATCTTGGACAAGGCGAAGATGCCGGCATAAAACGAATTGCCCAATCACTCGATCAAATTTTTCAGGCGACAAAAAATTGCCCTGTTCGCATAGCTCTTGAGAATACAGCCGGACAAGGAACCTACCTTGGTCATCAAATCCGACACTTGGCAGAGATTTTTGATCATGTTAATCAACAAGATCGACTTGGAATATGCCTAGACACAGCGCATTTTTTTGCAGCTGGTTATGACATTCGCAAACCTAACGGCTGGAATTCGGCCATAGACGAGGTTGAAAATATGCTCGGCCTAAATCAAGTACTGGCATTTCATCTAAACGACTCAAAATCTGACTTAGATTCAAGAGTTGATCGACATGATCATATTGGACATGGATTAATAGGAAAACCCGCCTTTAAGCATATCGTTAATGACACACGTTTTGCCAATACTCCGGCATGCCTTGAAACTCCCAAGTCTCCCGATATGCATGAAGATGTAGAAAATTTAAAAACTCTCAGATCTCTAGAAAAAATTTAATCTATATTAATTTTTTAATTATCCCAGAGCCTTATAGCTCACCGGCCTTTATCTTCCCGATTTCAATCAGCCTTTTGCACCCATGCAAGAAGGTCCGCCATCTGAGCCAAACTTAGCCCCGACTCCAAACCTACAGGCATAAACGACAACCCTGTGGACTCTATTCGATCACCGGGGGAACGAACTAGTTGGCGATCACTTCCATCTGCAAGACTCATCAAGATGCCAACATCGCTCATAAACTTTATTGCACCTAATATCGTTTCATTTTCTCGCGCTGAATAAACTTTCTGCATTAAATATTGGGGCGCCACCTCTCGATTTGGGTCAACCAAGCTAACAAGCAATTTCTCCGCTCCGTTTGCCCTTATCGATTTCAAATCTGGTCCTATATTAATCCCGACGCCGCCAAGGCGATGGCAGGCAACGCAACGCTGCTCAAAAATCTCTCGACCACGCTTTTCATTTCCGCTGATACTTAATGCAGGTTGATAATGCTTAATGATCTTTGCCCTATCAGGGTCTACTTTTTGGCTAGGTTTGAAGATCTGCGGTCGATAGATCTCCTTGGATGAAGGAACTGCAAACTTAGCAACCTGACCCGTCTGCATTGACCTAAGGTTTCTTATAACGGAATCGCTCATGCTTAGGTCGTTAAATGCTGAATTAATTTTAAGCTCTTGAATAAGAGCCTCATGATTTCTACTTGAAGCATTGTACAAAGCTGTTAATTGCCAAGGGTCATCGCCTGCTCTCTCAAATAGTTTAGAGAGAATTTTTGACTTATTAGAAACTTCCAATTTACCAAGCGACCACGATAGCTGATATCTCACGTTGTTGTCGGCATCATTAGCCATTTCAAGAAGGCTCTTACCTAAGCTGGCCTCAAAATTTTGCCCCGCACCTACTACGGCTTGAATTTTAGGTAAAAAATATTCGGTTACCCGAATTGCTTCTTTTCGGACAATCGGGGATTCATCACGATATGCCGACACTAAATCTGTGGGCGCTAGTTCATTAATACCCGCCAGAACATGAAGAGCATGCATTCGGCCGTGCGCAGTTTTCCCATGATTTGCTAAGTGCCGAAGAGGCTGAGTAATCACAAGACTGTGCCTTTCAAATAAAAGCCTCGCCGCTGTGCTTCTGTGCCACCCATTTGAGTGTTCAAGCATTTTAACCAAGTCTACTGCAGCCATTTGTCCAAAACGCGGAATCTTTGGCTGAACAAATTTTTCCGGTACAATTCGATATATACGCCCTCGATCATTGCCTCTATCTAGATCAATATGCTGCTTAATTCCATGAGGCAGCGACCATGGATGTTCAATAACTTCTCGATACATATCTGCTATATACAGAGCACCATCTGGCCCTACCTCCATTTGGACTGGACGAAACCAGTTGTCGGTTGACGCAAGGAATTCATTTTTTCTTTCATCTTCTGGGCGTATCGCTGTCATTTTTGGCCCGGCAGAATATAGCTTCTTTCGATGAACCAAGTTGCTGCCACAGTCTGCTATAAATGCATCACCCTTGAATTCACTAGGCCAAACATTTCCATCGTAAATCGTTATGCCTGTGGCCGCCGTAAAGTATCCAGACGGCCGTCCTCCTCCCTCAACCGGGCCTCGCACTTGCCCAGCAACCCGCCAGCGTGTCCGAATTACCCGCCATAGTTCATCCGGACTTTGTCGGAATACAGGAGCGGCTCCCCCATCAATCGCAATATCAATGAGGGGAGGGGAGGGAATAAAATTGGGGTTATCTCCAATGTATCGCCTCTCATACATAACCTGTTGAATATGACGACTATTGCTACATACAAACTTTCTTCCCATTTCATCAAAATCCATTCCGTGCTGAGCTCCCCCACTCTCCAGTCGAAACTCATAAGTTCGAGGGTTAAAAGAAAAATCAGAGCGCACAAATGATACGGTTCCAAGTTCTGGCTTACTTGGCACACGAACTTTACCTCGTGTGCCACTGGCTGAACCATGAATGCGATTGTCTAATCCCCAACGAAAGCTATTCATTAGGGCCTGCATATTTAACCGTTCTACTCCGTCGCCAAATCCAGTGAAAATAATTCGTCTTTCATCAGCCTTATTATCACCATCAGTATCCTTCAAATAAATTATATCAGGCGTCACGCCGACAAATATCCCTCCATCATAACAAGTTACCGCCGTCGGCCATGAAAGCTCACTCGCAAATACTGTAGATTTATCAAACTGACCATCCCCGTCTAAATCCTCAAGTAATCGGACTCGCCCAAGCTTGTCTGCGCGATGCTCTGAATAGCCAACCATCTCAATTACAAACAGTTTGCCATTTTCATCGAAGGCCATTGCTACCGGATCCACCACTAACGGCTCAGCGGCAGCAAGCTCAAGGGTAAACCCTTCTTTGATTGTAAATGTTCCTAAAGCATCTGGAGGCTCAGTAGGCTCTATCAAGGGGAGATCGCTTTTATTAGCATTAGGCTCAGCTCCTTGGCTCAAGGCATAACCCAAAACCCAAGTGATAAAAAAAGCCGAAAAACGATACATTCAAGGGAGCAAAACGTCACAAAGCAGTAACAGCAACCCAAAATCATATGCTTAAAAATTACATATACTCTATTGACATTATAGGGTATAAGTGCAATTTTGTTTTCGGGCCTGTTTTATTTATATAATATGGACAGCAGTACTAGCCAAATAGTTACAGAAACATCAACAAGAAGCGTCATTAAAGGTATAACATGGCGTATTGTTGCGACATTTTCGACGATCATCATAGCTTACTTTATCACTGGAGAGACAAAAATTGCGCTCCAGATTGGGGGTATTGAATTTATAGCTAAAATAGCTGTGTACTATCTACACGAACGCATTTGGCTTCGAATTTCGTTTGGCAAAAAAAAGCTGCCTGATCCTGTGGAATTTGAAATATGAGTTGACAGCCCGTCTTAATTTTAGCATCACTCGCGCCGCTGCTTAGGCAGCATCTCATTAAGAGTGGCTGAGGGATCTGGCCCTGTGACGCCACGGCAACCGGTTGGAAAGCGAATCCAACGACAAGGTGCCAAATCCAGCCCGGCTTTAATGCTAGGGAAAAATGGGACGAGATCTCGAAGAATTTCTTCACCCCTTCTCGTCTTCTGGGAAGGGGCTTTTTTTGTCCTGACCATTCATTAAATTCGCATAGGAAATATATAATGAGTAAAGATTCAGGATTCATGAAGGCGCTAAAGTGTCGTGAATGTGGGCGGGAATATCCCCTCGAGGCGACACATGTATGCGAGTTTGATTTTGGCCCGCTCGAAGTAGCTTACGACTACGACAAAATCAAAAAAACTCTGACCAAGGACAACCTTTCAAAACGACCGCAGACAATGTGGCGTTTTCGCGAGCTTCTCCCTGTTGCAGGAGAGCCGACTGTCGGAGCTAGCGTTGGATACACCCCACTGATTAAAGCTGACCGCTTAGCAAAGTGGTTAGGCATTAAGGAGGCATGGATAAAAAATGATGCTGTAAACTATCCAACCCTTTCATTTAAGGATCGCGTTGTAAGTGTAGCATTGAGCCGTGCGAAAGAACTCGGTTTCAATACTGTTGCCTGCGCATCGACGGGGAACCTAGCTAATTCCGTTGCTGCTAATGCAGCCTCCGCTGGCATGGACTCATTTGTTTTCATTCCTGCAGATCTTGAAAAGGGGAAAATTCTAAACTCGCTGATTTACGGATCTCGCGTAGTAGGAATCAAAGGCCATTATGACGAGGTAAATCGACTCTGTGCGGAAATCGCTGGTAAATATGGTTGGGCATTTGTAAACGTAAACATGCGTCCTTATTACGCTGAAGGCTCAAAGAGCATGGCCTTTGAAATTGCCGAACAGCTAAACTGGAAATTGCCACAGCACACTGTCGTCCCAATGGCTTCTGGCTCTTTACTAACAAAAATTCACAAAGGTTATCAGGAATTGATTAAGCTAGGTTTGGCTAATGATACCCAACCAACGGTGCATGGAGCTCAGGCTACAGGATGTTCTCCTATTTCAGCTGCATTCAAAGATGGGAAAGACTTTTTTAAGCCGGTTAAACCTAACACAATTGCTAAGTCTCTGGCCATTGGTACTCCAGCGGATGGATTTTATGCACTAAAGGTAATGAAAGAAACAGGAGGAGCATCAGATGACGTCACAGATGATGAAATTCGGGATGCTATGAAGGCTTTGGCTGAGTGCGAAGGAATATTTACTGAAACAGCCGGCGGTGTCACAGTTGGGGCCGCCAAAAAACTGATTGCCTCGGGCAAGATTCCCGCCGAGGATTCCGTCGTTCTATGTGTTACCGGTAACGGCCTCAAAACACTTGATGCGGTACAAGGACACGTAGGCAAGCCGGACGAAATAAAACCGAGCTTAAGAGAATTTGAAGAACTGATCGAGGCAGACTCAAAAATCAAAACCAAGTAATTATTTACAAAATGGCATCAACAGTACGCATCCCCACTCCTCTCAGAAAACTCACTAACGACCAGGAAACTATTGACGTTGAATCTAACACCGTTGGCGGTGCTATAGAAGAGATCGAAGGCAAATTTCCGGGAATCAAAGAACGGCTAGTTGATGAAGAAGGCGAAATACGCCGCTTCGTCAACGTATACGTTAATGAAGAAGATATACGCTTTCTCGAAAATCAGGATACACCTTTAAAGGATGGCGATGATGTAAGCATCATACCTGCAATAGCTGGAGGTTAACCCGAAAGAAAAAGTTTATGGCAGTCAAAAAAAAGGCGACCAAAAAGGCTAGCAAAACCAAGTCTGCCATTAAGACTAAACGTAGCCCCCGCGTAGAACGCAAAGAACGCAAAGAACGCAAAGCTGCAAGGCTTTGGCTGATGTTCCCTCAGCGTCTCATTACAAAACCAGTAGTATGGGAGCTATCCAAAAAATTCCCTGTGATTACAAATGTCCGACAGGCAAGTGTGACGGGCGAAATTGGACTTGTCTGTCTAGAACTCGAAGGCTTGACCAACGACGTAAAAAAAGCCGTCACTTGGCTTGAACGGCGAGGCGTAAGCGTTGAGCCAGTTGAGATAAACGTAATTGGAAGCTGAAGGC
>NYWG01000063.1 GCA_002684915.1 Verrucomicrobiales bacterium | reverse complement strand
TGCATTACTCACTACAGTCAGGGCATTCCGAAATATCAAAATTTTTAGTTATTAGTGAAGCTGATGTTAATATCATAGACAAAGAAGGTTTAACTCCACTTGACTGGGCTCACTGGATGAATCAAGTGGAAACGGCTAAGTTGATTCGAGAATACGGCGGCAAGACGAGGGCTGAATTGAATCAATAAATGTAACTTTTTTATAAATAATTCGTATTAATTATATCTATGAAATCACTAGATTGGAAATCATTCGCAATAGGTGTGCTTTTGACTACTACATTAGCACTAGGAACAGGAGCTTCACAGAAGCCGACTAAGGATCTATTGAAGAAACTCGAAATTGTTCCTTGGGATTCAAATCAGCAGTGGGAGTTTAAAACCTCTAACACCAAAAATATTCCAAAAGGCTGGGAACCGTTTGCTTACGATAGTAACGATAATTTTGATCCGTTGCTTCTTCGTCGTCGTGTGAAGTAACCAAATACATTAGGTGTATTCAGGTCTTGCCGTTAAATTGATGCTGCCAATTTTCGATTTGGTGCTAAATCGAGTTTTTATTTCGAACTAAGTTGTGTTTGTGCCTGTCCACCTTTGACCAGATTTTAGGGTCTTGAAATTTTGTTTAATTTCCAAGCATTCCCTTTCAAATTCATCTGGGGTTTCAGTGTTAAAATCAAACATTTCGTAGTGGCAGGGAATAACAGTGTCGGCGTTGGCCGACTTAGCTAAATGTGCTGCTTCATGTCCCCAAAGGTTACCTGCGACTCTTCGTTCGGGTCTGCGGCCATTTATTGGGAGTAAAGCCACATTGATTTGCCATTGGCTTAATATTTTTTCCATGCCTTCATATAGAATAGTGTCTCCACTATGATAGATTGTCCAAGGGCCTGCTTTGGCAATGTACCCGACATAGTGGTGCCGGCCTTGATCGTCTGTGGATAATTCTTCATGCGCAGCAGGGATGGCTTGAATTTCAAAGTGTCCCAATCGTATGGATTCTCCAGTGTTAATTGGGCGTAATTGTTCAGGTTCCATCTCAAGCCGCTTAGCCGCAAATTGTTGATTAGCGGAGGGTATGAGTAATTCCATTTCGGGGTTTACCTGCATTAGAGATGTTAGTGTTTCATAATCCAGATGGTCGGTATGATTATGACTTGAGGTTGTAACATTTATAAAATCGAGTTTCTCTGGTGCGATAACCTGTTCGGTCATTCGAGTGTGAGGCTTGTCTGTAGAGGCATATTTATGGGTAAGAGAATCAGATAGATATGGATCCAAGAGAAGGTGTTCATTGCGCCATTGAACTAGGAATCCGCTTTGGCCTAGCCACCAAATATGAAGTTCCTCTTTCTCGTGTGAAGCGTTCCGTACATCATCCAAGAATGCCTCGCCTTGTAGAAGTGGCTTAATCATTAATACCTAGTTCTTTCCTAACAAGTGCGACTCCCTTTACCATATTTTGCAGTTTTTGCTTAGCCGCCCAACGCGCGGTTTGGCTAAGTCCGCAATCAGGAGCGAAGGAAAGTCGATCTGCTGGTGCGTATTTTAGGCAATTCCGAACGGATTGAGCCACATCTTCTGGCGTTTCAATATAGTAACTCTTTACATCTATGACCCCAACAGCGACATCTTTAGTTTTAGAGATTTCACTTAGGATTTCGATTTCTGAAAATTCGCGACTAGCCATTTCTAGGTGCAGTTCATCTACATTAAATTCTATAAATTCAGGAAACATAGGCTCATATCGACGTAAGCCGACAGCCCGCCCCTTATAGTTACCAAAACAAAGATGAGTAGACAGGCGGCATTTCCCAGCAATTGGTTCAACAGTTTGATTGAATATTTCAACAAAACGTTTTGTGTTTTCTTTGTGTGCATAGCAGCTCATAGACGGTTCATCGACAGTAATTTCTTGGCATCCAGCTTTAACGAGTTCTTCAAGTTCTTTGCGGACTATCGGAATTAGTTTTTCAGTTATTGACCATCGGTCTGAATGGTCTTGGTTGGTTAGTAGTCTTCCTGAGAGTGTGTATGGGCCAGGAACACTGGCTTTTAGTTGAATATTTTTGCCATTGCTGAGACGTTTGAGTCTATTGAAATCATCTACAGTCCCTAGTCCGTTTGTGGCTTTGATGGCTGAAGAAATTTTGTGTTTACCTCGTTGATCGTGTGCGGGAGGGCCGAACTGTCTTGGTGACTTTGACTCCAATTCAATGCCTTCAAGATATCCATAAAAAGAGAGATTAAAATCTAGCCGTGTTTGTTCGCCGTCGGTAATTACGTCTAGTCCGGCGTTATTTTGATCATGAATTGCTGCTATGACGGCATCGTCAATCATCTCTTCGCGATCGTTATCGCCAAATTCTTTGAGATTTTTACAGGCAAATTCAAGCCATCCAGGAAAGGGATAGCTACCAATTACAGTGGTTCGAAGTGGTTGGTCTTTCATATGAGGCGATTGAAACAGTGCTTGCTTAACACTTCAAGTGTGCGCTTGCCAAAGGGTTAATTGTTGCCGAGGTTTTCGTACAGTTTAGCCAGCCGGCGTGAGTGCTCGTCGTAGGCAGCTTCGAATAGTTCTGTAGCTTGCTTTTTCCCTACTATTGCTCCAGCGGTAAGCACATTTGGGGGTTGTCCGGCTTTAGTTAAGCGGTCAGCAACCTCAGCTTTAATAGCGTTGATAAGCATGCAGCCTCCGACGGTAGACCCTGGCGCAACAGGTGTTTCAATTCCGTCAATCTGTGTCATTGCATCTCCAATAGGGGCTCCGGTATCAAGAACTATATCAGCAAAGTCCTGCAGTTTTTTACCAGATTTATGCCGGCTTTCGCTAGGTTCTGAATGGTTGCGGCTGATAATTGCTACCACATTTATTTCTTTTTCTCTAAAGATTTGTGCTATTTCGATCGGGACAACATTGCAACCGCTTGAAGAAGCAATTAATGCGGAATCTGTTTTGGATAGGTCGTAATTTCTTAAAATCTTTTCGGCTAACCCGTGGGTGTTTTCAAGAAACATAGCTTGGCGCTGGCCATTAGCTCCTACAACTTGGTTATGGAAAGTAAGAGACAATTCCACGATAGGATTAAACCCAGGAAATGAACCGTATCTAGGCCACATTTCTTCGACTAAAATTCTACTGTGACCTGAGCCGAAAAGGTGAACCATTCGGTCTGATAGAATGGTTTCAGAGAACCAATCAGCGGCCTTCTGGATCGAATCAATCTGATTAGAAACAGTATCTACTAATCCTTGGCATTTATATAAATAATTTTGGCTAGGTGACATGAGATTTAAACGTTATATCCATTTGGGTTTTTTTTATGCCAAGCCCAAGCGGATTCGATAATTTTTTCTAGTGAACCAAACTTAGGGTTCCAGTTAAGTTCTTCTAATGCTTTTTGTGCAGATGCGATTAGACGAGGAGGGTCTCCTGATCGTCGAGATTCTTCAACCGTTGCTATTTTTGTGCCGCTAATTTGTTCGCAAGTGTCAATAACTTGACGTACTGAGTAGCCCTCTCCATTGCCTAGATTGAAGAATCCATTCTTGCCTTTTTCCATTGCCAACATGTGAGCTTGAGCAAGGTCTAAGATGTGGATGTAATCACGAATGCAGGTTCCATCTGGAGTAGGGTAATCCGTGCCAAATATTTTGCATTGATTCGATTGTCCGAGCGCGACTTTGAGAACATTAGGAATTAAATGTGTTTCGATTCGGTGATGTTCACCAAAGTTCTCACTGGCGCCGGCGGCATTGAAGTAACGGAGTGCAACAAATTCTAACCCGTGAAGCTTGTAATACCATTGTAATAGTTTTTCAAAGATGACCTTGCTCTCGCCATATGGGTTAATTGGATTCAGTGGCAAGTTTTCTGACATTGGAATTACTTCAGGTATTCCATAAGTAGCGCAGGTTGAACTAAATACAAATTTTTCAACTTTCCCTTCGATTGCTGCATCAAGTAGATTTATGCCATAAGCAACATTATTTCTGAAATACTTAGATGGATTAACCATTGATTCGCCAACTAGGGCATTAGCTGCGAAATGCATTATAATCTGGGATTTGTTAGAGACTACAGAATTTATTATTGTCTCTCGATCACTAAGGCAGCCTTCAATGAAACGAGCTCTTTTGTCCACCGCTTTTTGGTGGCCTTCGCTCAGATTATCAAAAACAACAACATCATGTCCGGAGTTAATTAGCTGCTCAACACAAATTGAGCCGATATAGCCTGCTCCTCCTGTGACAAATACCTTCATCTGGGGATAAGTTAACGCTCAAAAGCAGTCTTCCCAAGCAAAACCAAGCGCTTGCCACTTTGCGATGGATTTCGTTTCATTGGGGAGTTCAAATGAATAAGCGTTTTTTATGTGGGAATATCGTATTATCGCTAGTCCTGATAGCATCTGGCTGCACTTCAATAGTAGGTAAGCGATCGAATGGTATTAATCCGGAAGGTTTTAGTGGGCGAATCCGTGTGGCCTGTGTGGGGGATAGTATAACATACGGGGCTGGGATTAAGGATCGCCAAAATTATAATTACCCACATATGCTGGGAAAATCTTTGGGGTCAAAGTTTGATGTTCGTAACTTTGGAGTTAGTGGTGCAACAATGTTGAAGAATGGTGACTTTAGTTATTGGGAACGGCCTGCGTTCAAGAATGCTACAGATTTTAATCCTCATGTGGTTGTTATCAAGCTTGGTACTAACGATACCAAACCGCAAAACTGGAAGCATAGTAAAGAGTATGTATTAGATTATGAAGCGATGATCGACCATTTTGCTTCGCTCCCTGCTAAGCCTAAAATATGGCTTTGTTCTCCTGCCCCGGTTTATCAGACTCGTTGGGGTATTAGTGAAGAGGTTATTGTTGATGGAGTAATTCCGAAAGTACGAGATTTGGCCGCTCGTAAAGGTTTACCGATAATCGATATGTATTCGGTTCTGAGTAATAAACCGGAAATGTTTCCTGATAAAATTCATCCAAATGCTGCCGGTGCAAAGGTGATGGCAGATGCGGTTAAGGCGGCGATTCTCATTCAATAAAAAGATCAAATCTGACAATGAAAGCAATTCGATTTCTTTTTTATACTATAGTGCTTGCTACTTGTTCTCATGGTCTTGCATATCAATTGCCTCAGCCGCCAGTGCCTCCAAAATTGCCTCAGCCTGACCAGCAGAAAGTGTCTAAGCCAATTTCTTTAGGGGGGGCTGCTAAAAAAGTTGATATTAATAAGAGTGTTAAAAGCAAGTCTGCTCAGAGTCCAAAAAGTAAGCTCAAGTCATTTCCACCAAAGAAGAAAAAACTGAATTTAATCGGAGGTGATCAAATTTTATTTGTTGGTGATGGGTTAATCGAGCAAATGCAAAAGTACGGTTATCTTGAACACCGTTTAACAATTCAAAATCAAGGAAAGTCGCTTTATTTTCGTAATATTGGTTGGACTGGTGATAATCCTGCTGGGATCGCGCGTGACGGGTTGGGAACTCGTCAGGCCGGGCATGAGCCGGATAACGAAGGCTGGATTCAATTAAAGAAGCAAATTTCAGATATTAAACCCAATGTCGCGATTATTGGATATGGCATGGCCAGTTCTTTGGACGGAAGTTCTATGGAGGAGTTCAAATCCAGCTATCAGAACTTAGTGGCGCATATAAAGTCTAGCGCAGGCAAAAAAAATCCGTTGCGTTTAGTTTTTTTAAGTCCGATCGCTCACGAAAATCTTGGCGGTAAACTGCCGAATGGTGAAGTGCATAATTCTACTTTGGAGAAATATCGTGAGGTTATTGGTGCTTTGGCGAAGGAACACGATGCTTGGTTTGTGGATTTATATAGAATGCTTAAACGTCGCCCAGGTTCTTTGGTTCCGCCATTGACCCATGATGGAATTCATCTTAACGAGTATGGATATTGGAATATGGCGGCGGCTACGGAGAATGCCGTTGGCTATTTATCTACTGTTTTTAGATTTAGTATTCTAGGGGACGGTTCCGAGCGTTCAGGTGGCTATGGTATTAAACTTTCTGATATTAGACGAAATAATGATGGTATAAAATTGAATGCGAAAACAGCAGCATTGCCTCCGGTTTTCAATGGCAGAAAAGAAATAGATGCCATAAGGGCTAGAACATCTGTTGGTAGAATTCAAATACAAGATTGCCCTGAAGGGGAATATACTCTTGTTATCGATGGGGAGGAGGCACTTACTGCTTCTAGTATTGATTGGATTAATGGAGCTTTTTTTGATGCGGGTCCAGATGTGGAGTTGGCGGAAAAGATTCGTAAATTAATAGTTGATAAGAATGAGTTGTATTTCCATCGTTCCAGGCCTCAAAATCAAGCTTATTTGTGGGGGTTTCGTCGTCATGAACAGGGAAATAACTTCAGTGAGGTTTCTAAGTTTGATCCTTTGATAAAAGAGAAGGAAACTGAAATTTTCATACTAAATAAAGTTCAAGATCGCAAATATGAATTTTTAAGTTCTTCAAAATGGGAAAAATTGAAACCAATTCAAAAGAGTAAATCAGGGCCCAAGGTTAAGATTGTTCAGGAGGCCTTTGAGCCACAGCCATTGCCCAAATTTGATTTGGGTGAAGGATTGGAAATTCAACTCTTTGCCCAGAATCCCCATCTCGCAAAACCTATTCAGATGAATTTTGATGCAAAAGGGCGTCTATGGGTGGCCAGTTCGGAGGTGTATCCGCAAATACTTCCTGGGCAAATGGCAAATGATAAGGTGATTGTGTTGGAAGATTTAGATAATGATGGGCAAGCAGACAAATCGACTGTTTTTGCTGATAATCTATTGATTCCTACTGGTATTGAGCCAGGTGATGATGGGGTGTATGTAGGGCAGAGCACTGAATTGTTGCATTTGAAAGATAGTGACGGAGATGGCAAGGCAGATGAGAGTCGTGTAATTGCTGCAGGTTTTGGAACTGAAGATACACACCATATATTGCATTCCCTTAGATGGGGTTTTGATGGTCGTTTATATTTTAATCAGTCAATATATATTCGGACACACATGGAGACCCCTCACGGAGTGCATCGTTTAGAGAGTGGAGGAGTATGGCGAATGAGGCCAGAAACATTAAAAGCTGAAATTTTTCTTCGCGGGTTTTGTAATCCGTGGGGGCACCACTTTGATGAATATGGACAGTCATTTATTACCGATGGTGCTGGAGGCCAAGGTTTGAGCTATGGGGTTCCAGGTGCAATGTATTTTACTTATGCTCGTGCCCCTAAGTTGCTTGAGAGTGTTAGTCCGGGTCGTTATCCAAAATTTTGTGGCTTGGAATTGGTTCGTAGTGAGCATTTCCCTGATGATTGGCAAGGAGATGCTATTACATGTGATTTTCGTGCACATCGTATAGTTCGTTTTGATATTAGCGAGAAGGGGTCAGCTTATGTGACCCAAGAGATGCCCGATGTTTTGCGTTCACCTAGTGTGACTTTTCGTCCGATAGATGTAAAAATGGGTCCAGATGGTGCATTGTATATTGCTGATTGGTCGAACCCTATCATTCAACATGGTGAAGTAGATTTTCGTGATAAAAGGAGGGATCATGTACATGGGCGCATTTGGAGGGTGAGTTATAAGGGTAGGGCAAAAGTCAATAAGAGGGACCTAACTAAGCTAAGTGTNGATGAGCTTTTGAATGAACTNAAATCCCCTAATGGTTTTCAGCGTGAAAAATCTCGTCGACTTTTAAAGGAGGAAGGTGAGGCGGTTGTTTTACCTGTGCTCGAAAAATGGATATCGAAACAAAGCGAAGATCAAATCTTGTTGGAAGGGTTGTGGGTTTACCAATCTCTGGATGTTGTAAATGAGTCTCTACTTGATCGTCTTCTTGAGACTAAGGATGGACGAGTACGAACGGCTGCAGTCCAAGTACTTAACGAGTGGCATTCTAGAATTGCTTCTGTTGAAGATCGATTAGCAATGCGTGTGTCTGATGAGCATCCTAGAGTGCGACTGGCTGCGCTTCGGTCAATCACGAGTAAAAAAGATAAGTCGAGTCAGGTTGTGGAAGCTGCACTGAGTGTTTTTGAAAAGCCTACTGACAATTATCTCGAATATGCGGCTTGGTTAAGTATGAATGAGATTGAGGAGGCTTGGCTTGATATGGTTCGCCGTGGGGAATGGTTAGCTGATGGGAAAGAAAAACAATTAGAGTTTGCCTTGAAAACCGTAGATGCATCGAAGGCTAGCGAAGTGCTTGGTGTGTTTTTAAAAGATAAAAAAATTCCAGAAGATGGTTCGTGGATTGAGATTATCGGTAGAGCTGGCACTATTTCAGAGTTAGAGCAACTGTACCGTCAATTAACTGAAGGGTTGTATTCTCAAGATGGTCAATCTAGAGCGATGAATGCTATGAGTCACGCTTCGCGGAATCGTAATATTCGGCCCAATGTGGACAAAACGATTATTACTAATTATTTCTCTAGTGACAATGCGGAGGTGCAGATTGCTGCTTTGAATTTAGCTGGAACTTGGAAGGGGCTAGGTGTGAAATTTAATGAATTGGCTAACTTAGCAGGGCGACAAGATTTGAAGCCTAATGTCCGACAGTCATCTATTAATGCAATTCGTGAGATTGGCGGAGATAAAGCATTGCAGGCGCTCCGTTCGCTTGCTCAAACATCTGAAGCTAAAACGCGGAGCTTGGCCGTTGCCGCTTTTGCCGTCTTGGATTTTAAACAAGCCGCACCTCTTGCTATTAAAGTTCTTAATGAATCAAAAAATGAGCAGGAAGCCTTGATCCTCTGGAGATCGTTATTGAGTGTGAAGGGTGCTGAGGCAGCTATAGTTAAATCTCTTCCGGACAACGGTTTTTCTCAGGATTCAGCAAAAGCTGGATTGCGTGCCATTCGTGAGGGTGGGAGAAATATGCAAACCCTAGCTCTAGCGCTGCCGCGGAGCGCTGGATTGAAGGATGAGGATATTACATTGTCTAAAAATGAAATAATATCTTTAACTAAATCTGTTAATAAAAATGGTGATCCAGTTCGAGGTGAATTGGTTTATCGTAAACTTGAATTAGGTTGTGTTAGTTGTCATGCAATAGGAGGTGCAGGGGGTAAGGTTGGCCCCGATTTAACATCTATTGGAGCCAGCGCTCCACTTGATTATCTTGTGGAGTCTATATATTATCCTAATCGAAAAATTAAGGAGGGTTATCATTCAATGGTGGTTGAAACTAAAGATAATCAGGTGTTGTTTGGTATGCTAGAGAATCAAAATGAAAATGAAATTTTCCTTCGGGATGTTGCGAATCAGCGCACAACAGTTTCAAAGGCAAATATCCGAAAGCAGACTCAAGGTAACTCGCTTATGCCGTCAGGATTAATTGACCGCTTGGCTAGGCAGGATCAAGTAGATCTATTCAGTTTTTTAAGTCGTTTAGGGAAAACAGGTGCTTTCGATGCATCTAAGGGGAATGTAGCTCGTGTCTGGAGATTGCGTGCAGCAAATCATCGAGACCAGCAATTTGATGACAATCGAATAGCCGATGGTGGGATCAATTACAAGCGATGGCAAAAGGTTAACTCACTTGTAGATGGTACGCTTTCGGATGATATGCTAAAGCAAGGGGCAGGTGCTGGACGGTGGGTAGGTGTGATAGGTGTTTATGCAGGTACGGAGTTTGAAATTGCTAAGGCGGGTCAAATTTCAATAAGAATTCAAGGCGGTGAATCTGCCAAGTTATGGATTGACGGCAAGATAATGAAAAATTCTGATCTTGTTAGCACTAATCTTTCCGCTGGGAAACATAGTCTTGTTTTAAGGTTTGATCCTAAAGCACTACCTGAAAAAGTTAAGGTATCTGCTTCGACCGGGACGTTTTTAGTTGATTAACTAATGCTAAAAAAAACAATTAAAGATAAGATTAAGACTGCCAAGGGTTATCGTGTTGCGATTGTGGCATCACGCTATAACTCAAGATATGTAAACTCTATGTTGCGTGCAGCTAAAGGAGAGCTGTCTAAATCAAAGGCTAGTGTTGAAGTTTTACGGGTGCCCGGTGCGTTTGAGATTCCTGTTGTGGCTTCAGCGTTGGCGCTGCGACTTGAAAAGCCTATTGATGCAATTATTTGCCTTGGTGTAATTCTTCGCGGTGAAACTACTCATGCAGAGCATATAGGCAAGTCAGTTACTAATGCATTAATGCAGCTTCAAGTTGATCATGTTCTACCTGTGATTCATGAGGTATTGCTATTGGAAAATATTGAGCAAGCGAGGAGGCGCTGTTTGGATGAAAGCCGCAATCGAGGGCTTGAGGCTGCTCAAACCGCTATTGAAATGACTCGAGTTATGTCGAAATTAGCGACTTAACAAACTTGCCGCTTTGCCAGTCACTTCGTAGGTTCCTTCTTGCATGGTTATTGCGCCTTCTATTCTGGCAGGGGATTTCAGTAAATTTAGCCGCGAACTTAAACGGGTTGAAAAGACCGTTGCTAATTGGGTTCATCTTGATGTGATGGATGGTCACTTTGTCCCTAATTTAACTTTCGGTCCTCAAATTGTTGCAAATGCCCGGCCACATTCTGATTTGTTTTTTGATACACACCTAATGTGTTCAAAGCCAGAAATCTTACTTGAACCATTTGCAAATGCTGGGTCTGACTTAATTACTGTTCATGTCGAACTAGAAGATCAAGTTTCCTCCTTGTTATGGAAAATACGATCTCTCAATAAGCAAGTTGGATTAGCTGTTAATCCGCCGACAGCAATTGATAAAGTAAAACCATTTTTGGAGAAGGTTGATTTATTACTTGTTATGACTGTGAACCCAGGTTTTGGGGGGCAATCATTCATTGAAGAATGTGTACCAAAAATACAACAGGTTTATCAATGGAGAGAAGAGATGGGGTTGGACTTTCGCATTGAGGTTGATGGAGGTGTGGATTTTAAAACAGCTGCAGAGTGTGCTCGTGCTGGAGCGAATACATTCGTTGCTGGATCTGCTTTGTTTGGTCAGCGAAGCCTTGCTCGGGCTGTGAAAAATATGCATAAAATTACTACTCAGGTTAGTAATGGTTATCAAAGGTGATGGCTAATAATATTAGTTTTGGTACCGATGGTTGGAGAGCAGTAATTGCACAAGATTTTACTTTTGAAAATGTATCAATTGTTGCTCAAGCGACTGCAGATCATTGGAAAAGAAAACGCCCTAAAGATGTTTTTAGAAAAGTAGTGATTGGGTACGATCGGCGATTTCTTGCTGATCAATTTGCCGAACGAGTTGCAGAGGTGTTTGCTGGCAATCGTTTTGAAGTTATATTGGCGAAGTCACCAGTCCCGACTCCGTCGGTTTCATTTGCGGTTCAAGCTGAGAAAGCTGTTGGTGGTGTTGTGATAACTGCTAGTCATAATCCAGCACGTTTTTGTGGGTATAAACTGAAGGGATATTTCGGAGGATCGGTTGGGTCAAAAACTTCTGAAGCTGTAGAACATTTGCTTGGTGCTAACCCTGTTCGATCACTGAATTTGCAGTCAGCTCGGGTTAAAGGATTATTAAAATTGAAGAGCTTGAATTCCTCTTATTTTAAGGCAATTCGTAAGCTGGTTGATTTTGATTTAGTTGCTAAATCTAGATTGAGGTTTGCTCATGATGCTCTTTTTGGCGTAGGTGCAGGGGCTTTTGAAAAGATTCTTCAAGATACCAGTTGTGGGGTTACCACGTTGAATGCTGCTCATGACCCATTTTTTGGAGGAATTCACCCTGAGCCTATTGTTCATAATTATGGGCCAAGTTCATCATATCTCAAAAAAAATCCACATGATCTGTGCTTGGTAACTGATGGTGATGCAGATCGAGTGGGAGGAATGGATGGGCGAGGGAATGCCCTTACTACGCATCAAATTATCTGCCTTTTATTGTATCATTATATTGTTAATCGTGGCCAAGAGGGTCGGGTGATAAAGGCGTTAACCACGACTTCTATGGTCGACCGAATGTGTGAAAGTTATGGACTGGAATTGGTTGAAACTGGAGTTGGCTTTAAGTTCATTTGTGATGAAATGCGAAAAGGGGATGTTTTGTTGGGGTTTGAAGAAAGTGGAGGGATTGGTTTCCCAGGTCATATACCTGAGAGGGATGGGATTCTAGCTGGATTAGTTTTACTGGAACTTTTAGCTACTGAGAAAAAATCTATCAACCATCTGCTATCTAAGCTGGAAAAACGATTTGGGGCACATCGATACAATCGATTGGATATTTATTTTCCTTTGGAGAAACGTAAAAAACTGATGCTTTATTGCATGAACAATCCACCAGCTAGTTTGGCTGGTTCAAAGCTGTTAAGTATGAAGACTTTTGACGGTGTGAAATATGTTGCAGAGGATGGGTCTTGGTTGATGCTGCGTGGTTCTGGAACTGAGCCGCTTTTGAGAATCTATGCTGAATCTAAGACTGACAAGAAAGCGCAGCAGTTGATAAGGCTTGGGGTGAATCTGACTAAGAGTTTGTAGGCGTTATCAAGATTGTTAGGAACAAATATCTTTGATAACACGTCCGTGAACATCAGTTAGCGTTTCTTTTCTACCTTGATGAAAATAAGAAAGTGCTTCGTGGTCAATTCCCATTAAATGTAGTATAGTTGCGTGTATATCGTGAACATGAGCTTTGTTGATGACAGCCTCAAATCCGAATTCGTCTGTTTCTCCATAGTTCGATCCGCCATTAACACCGCCTCCGGCCATCCACATAGAAAATCCGTAAGGATTGTGATTTCTTCCTGGAGCATTTTTACCTTCGCTAAATGGCATTCGCCCAAATTCTCCGCCCCACACTACAAGCGTTGACTCAAGCATGCCTCGTTGTTCTAAATCAGTTAGAAGAGCAGCAATTGGTTGATCAACCTCTTTACCATGTAGTCCGTGGTTTTTTTCAATGCTCTCGTGTCCATCCCATGTGTCCTCGAGGTGTCCTCCTCCAGAGTAGAGTTGAATAAATCTTACGCCTCGCTCGACAAGTCGGCGTGCTATTAGGCAATTACGTCCGTATTCATCGGTTGGTTTTTGTCCAACACCATACATTTTAAGAGTCGCTTGAGATTCTTTTGAAAAATCGACGGCTTCAGGCGTCTCTGACTGCATGCGGAATGCTAATTCGTAGGAATTAATTCGTGCGGCTAATTCTTTTCCGCCTAGGCGTTCGTTTAGATGTGTTTCATTTAATTTTGCAAGTAGATCTAGTTGCTGCCGTTGTGCGGTCGAATCAAGGTGGGAGGGTCCCTTTAGATCAAGAATTGGATTGCCACTTGGTCGGAATAAAGTCCCTTGAAATGTAGAAGGCATGAACCCTGAAGACCAATTGGGTTGCCCGGAGATTGGTCCGCCACGTTTATCGAGCATGACTACATATCCTGGTAAACTTTGGTTTTCTGTTCCAAGACCGTAGACAGACCAAGAGCCGAGTGATGGTCGGCCAATAAACGTGCTTCCTGTGTTCATTGCGACGAGGGCGGAGCCATGTGCATGGCTGTCAGTATAGCATGACTTTATTACTGCTATTTTATCTGCGTGCTTCCTTACATTTGGAAAATAATCGGATATTAGTAATCCGCTTTGCCCTCCTGGTCTAAACGGTCTCCAGTTGGGGGTTAAATATCCAACACGTCGTCCTCCTGAGTTAATATATTTTTTATCTTGAGGGAGTGTTTTGTTGGCGTATTTCCTTAATTCAGGTTTGAAATCAAAAGTGTCTACTTGGCTTGGCCCCCCATTCATCATCAAGAAAATACAATGCTTTGCTTTTCCGAAATAATTTGAATTACGAGGTTCAAGTGGGTTGTGTGTATCTTGCTCTGCTGCCTTTGAGTGTCGCGCAAAAAAACCATCTGCAGATAGAAGTGAAGCTAATGCTATTCCTGAGAAACCTGCCCCCATTTCCCAGACAAATTCGCGTCTCGTATTTCCACAAGGGAAAATATTGGATGTTTTATTTTTATTGTCTTTTGGCATGAGTAGTTTCAATCAATATAAGCAAACTCGTTAGTATTTAGTAGCACGTGGCATAGAGATGAAAGAGCAAGATGTATAGGGTTGTTATTTGTCTTATTATTGGATTCTAGTTTTTTATCGAAATATGATTGTTGTGTGTTTAAGTGTTCGAGTGCTTGGTTTATTTCATTATCTGTAGGATTTCGATTGAAAGTTAATTTCCAAGCGGTTTGAATTTGTATTTTTGTATCTTTGGAAATTTCAATTAATCTTTTGGCTAGTGCTTCGCTTTGAGTGTGTACGAAGTGATTGTTAAGTAGAGCTAAAGCTTGAGGGGCAACTGTAGTGATATCTCTTTGACCGCAAGTTACAGTTGTGTCATGGAAATCAAATGTTGTCATTAAGGGGAGAAGGCGGGAGCGTTTAGACATCATATATATACTGCGACGAGAGCGCTCTTTCTCATTTGATGTCTGCCAGTCACCAGATTTGCGTGATAATCCCTCTAATGCTTCATTCGCCATTTTTGGATAAAAGCTTGGGCCTCCGGCTTTAAGGTTTAATCTGCCGCTAACAGAAAGCATTGCATCTCGTAGTGCTTCGGACTCGAGTCTGCGGCGCGGAAATTTCCACAAGTTTTGATTCGAGTAATCAAGGGCAGAGTATTTATCATCATGAGGATGAATGGAGTCCTGTTTATAGGTCTCAGAAGTCATAATTAATTTATGAAGTCTTTTGATTGTCCATGCTGACCCTCCATTCGCACTAGGGTGCATGAATTCGGCAGCTAGCCAATCTAGTAATTCTTGGTTATTAGGTGGAGCGCTTTTAAATCCTAGGTTATTTGGAGTGCGAACCAAGCCTTCTCCAAAATGATTTTGCCAAATTCGATTAACTAAAACTCTAGCTGTTAATGGATTGTTTTTGTTAGTGATCCAGGATGCAAATTGTAACCTTCGCTTGGTAGTCTTACTGTTGGGAGGCGGAGGGCTAAGTGGTTTGTCGAGAGCTGTGATGGCTGATAGGAACCCAGGTGTGATCTCTGGTCCGGGTTTATCACGTTCACCTTGATGAAGTAGTCTTATTGGTTTTGGGGTGGCGTTTAGGTCTGTCCATCCGTAGGCATTAGATCCAAGTAATTCTTTTGAAGGACCTCCTTGGTTTGCTTGGCCTATGGGGCCTGCCCAAAAAAAACTTGCTATACGGTAGTAATCGCTTTGTAAAATTGGATCGAATTTGTGATCGTGGCAACGAGCACATTTTACTGTTAATCCAATAAATGCTGAAGTTGTTGTGTGGACCATGTCTTCTAATCTTGAGTAAACATAGTCAGCAGGATCATTGGGTTCGTCATTCCATGTTCCAGCTCGAATCATTCCAGTTGCGATTAAGCTTTGTTCTGTTCTGTTCTGTAATTCATCTCCTGCAAGCTGCTCTCTGACGAATTGTGTGTACGGCATGTCGTTGTTAAATGCTGCAATTACCCAGTCTCTATAACGCCATATATTTTCTTTGAGTTTATCTCTTTCGTAACCGTCAGTTTCAGCAAAGCGAACAAGATCAAGCCAATAACGTGCCCATCTTTCGCCGTAATGAGGCGAAGCGAGAAGTTTGTTAATCAGTTTAGTCCATGCGTTTGGGGATTTATCGGAAAGAAAATGATCAATTTCTTCAGGGCTAGGAGGGAGTCCGATTAAGTCAAAATAAGCACGACGAACAAGAACTCTGAGGCTTGCCTGTGGTGCTGGAGTGAGTGATTCACTTTTTAATTTGAATCTAATAAATGAATCTATGGGATTCATTTTTAAGTAGGGAGGTTTGGGTCTTTGAATTGGTTGAAGAGACCACCAGTCTCTGCCTGCTCGAACATTGTTCGTTATTTCATATAGATCAAGAACTCTGTCTTTGGGCCAATTAGCTCCTCCCTTTATCCATCTTGTGAAAAGCTCGATTTCCTTGTCGGATAATTTTTTTGAAATGCCTTTTGACTTTGGTGGCATTTTACCTTCATTAATTAGTTTTAATGCAATTTTTCCGTTTTTCGTTCCATCCTGAAAGCCTTTTGATGTTGCTAAGTTTACATCACCTTTTAAGTCTCTTTGATTGTGACATTCTAGACATCTTTTAGATATTAATTGTGCTATTTCCTCATCGAAATCTGGGATTGTTTTTGAGGCACAGGTTGCTCCTGTTATTTGCATGATGCAAAAAGTAATACTTTGCACTTAGAAAACATCATTGATAGTAATCCATGATAGATTTAACCGAAAGGTTTGAATGTCAAGCACTGTATAATTAGAAGTTCGAAGCTGGATTCTCTTTGTATTATAAACTATTTTAGCGGTCTTATCACTTGAAGAAAAAAACACAGATTATTGAGAAGGCTCTTCTTGTTTTTGCCTTTGGTTTGTTGTTTTCCCATGTTCAAGCTTCTGAATTTGATTATTTTGAGAAAAAAATTCGTCCATTATTTTATAAGCATTGTTATGAGTGTCACTCTATAGAAAAGGGTAAAAAGAAAGGTGGATTAGTTTTAGATAGTCGCAAAGGTTGGTTTTTAGGAGGAGATTCTGGGCCTGCAATAATCCCTGGATCTCCAGAATCAAGTTTAATTGTAAGAGCAGTAAGCTACAAGGATAGTAACTTGAAAATGCCCCCCAAATATCGATTGTCAGAGGAAGAGAGAACGATATTGACTGAGTGGGTCATGTCTGGTGCTCCAGACCCGCGTATTGCGGATATCAATCTTAAGTCTGAGGGAATTGATTTAATTAAAGGGCGACAGTTTTGGGCTTTTAAACCAGTATTAGAACCGGTTGTTCCACCAATAAATCTTACGATTTCAAACGGGAATGAGATTGGAATTATTGATCGATTTTTAGTTGATCGTTTACAGAAGGAAGATATTGAAATGGTTGATCTTGCTGTGCCAGCAATATTATTGCGTCGCCTATATTATGACTTGACTGGATTGCCGCCATCAATTGAGGACTTAAATACTTTCCTCAATAATCCTTCTTTTACAGCTTATGCAGATGTGGTGGATCGTCTGCTTGCTTCACCTCGATTTGGCGAAACTTGGGGACGTCATTGGCTTGATGTTGCTCGTTTTGCTGAAAGTAGCGGGGGAGGCAGAAGTTTGATGTTTAAAAATGCTTGGCAGTATCGAGATTACGTTATTAACGCGTTCAATAGTGACAAGCCTTTTAATGATTTCATTCTAGAACAGATTGCAGGGGATTTATTGCCTAGTAATAACCGTGAGCAGTATAATGAATTTTTAAAGGCAACTGGTTTTCTTGCGCTGGGTCCTCATAATTATGAATTACAAGATAAGGAATTATTGAGAATGGAGGTTGTAGACGAGCAGATAGATACTGTCGGCCAAGCGTTCCTTGCTATGACTATAGGATGTGCTCGATGTCATGATCACAAATTTGATCCTATTCCAACTGCAGATTATTATGCCATGGCAGGAATATTTCGAGGGACTCAGTCGCTTGTTCCTGGCAATGTTTCAGGGTGGGTTGAACGTTCACTTTCTCCATCCCAAGAAGTTCAGGATTCTATCAATCGCCATGTGGAAAATTCGAAGCAGGCTGCATTGGCTTTAGATTATGCAAAGAAGGATTTAAATAAATTAGAGTCTGAATCTCAAAAGGGTGGTTTTTTTGTTGATAATTTTCAGTCAAAAAAAATCGGGGAATGGATGAGATCAACAAGCAATAAGAACTTCTATGGTGATGATTACATTCATGACAAAGGGGAGGAGAAGGGTGAAAAAAAAGTAATTTATACCGAGTCGCTAAAGGAAGCTGGTGAATATGAAGTGTGGCTGGGATATACGCATGGAATAAATAGATCAGATAATGTTCCAGTAACTATAGATCATGCGGATGGTTCGACAACTGTTCATGTTAATCAACGTATAGAGCCTCCCATAAATAAAAACTTCTACGTTTTGGGCAGGTTTAAGTTTAATGAAGGGCAGGCAATTGTTCATGTTTCAAATCAAGGTACTAAGGGTGTGGTTGTTGCGGATGCTGTTGGTTTTATTCCGTTAATTAAAAAAAGTAATTATCTTGATAACGCCGCTTTGCTAAGCAAGCTAAGATCTGAAGTTTCTGATTTATCAAAGAGGGTTAATTATTTAAAAAAAACAAAACCTGATAATCTTCATAAAGTCATGTCTGTTCGGGAGCAGAAGAAAACGGGCGATTGGCATGTGCATATTCGTGGGGAAATTCGCAATAAAGGGCCAATTGTTCCTCGGGGTTTCTTGAAGGTTGCAAGTAGTAGTGAGGGAGAGTCAAGGGCGAACGTTTCCATTGAAAGTGGGCGTCGTCAGTTGGCTGAATGGATAGCCAGTGAGAAGAATCCATTGACACGACGTGTGATGGTGAATCGAATTTGGCATCATCTTATAGGTCAAGGCCTTGTTCGTACTACCGATAATTTTGGACTTATGGGTGATACACCAAGTCACCCAGAGTTGCTTGATTGGCTGGCTTGGAAGTTTGCTGAGGATAATTGGTCTGTGAAATCTATTATTAGGCGGATTGTTCTTTCCCGTGCTTACCGGTTGTCATCATTGAGAAAGGGCTCTGGGCAAGAAGTAGACCCTGAAAATCGTTTAATTTGGCGTGCGAATCGCAAGCGGTTAACTGCTGAAGCTATCCGTGACTCTATTCTTAAAGTTAGCGGCCGTTTGAGCATGCAGCAAGGGGGTTACACGAT
Source organism: Verrucomicrobiales bacterium (assembly GCA_002684915.1). Taxonomy (GTDB): domain Bacteria; phylum Verrucomicrobiota; class Verrucomicrobiia; order Limisphaerales; family UBA1096; genus UBA1096. The sequence goes on along the minus strand of NYWG01000063.1, from coordinate 1,847 downwards.
TCGTAATTTTTCACAGTACGATTTTGGTTATCAGTACGATACCGTTCGGCGAAGTGTCTATGTGCCTTCCTTTCGTAATGCATTGATGGAGATTTTTGAGGCATTTGATTTCGCTAATCCAAATGTTGTAACGGGTCGGCGCAATGAGACTACTCTGCCGACTCAGGCTTTATATTTACTTAACAGTCCTTTTGTTAACAGTGAAGCTAATCTGGCTGGTAAGCGTATAAAGAGAATGGCTGAAACCGATATCGAGAGAATTCGTTTTGCATACCTATTAGCTCTAGGTAGAGAACCGAGTATTTCTGAATTTGAAGTAGCTTTGAAGTTTGTTTTGAATGAAGCTTCTTTAGGGAGAAGTGATAATTGGGGTGCTTTAGTTCATTCAATAATATCAAGCGTTCAGTTTCGGTACCTAGATTAATTGGCATTCCTTAAAAAAGATGAGTCGAAAAAAGAAGCGAATCTCAACGAGCGAAGGCGATGAGCTTACGCAGAGTCCATTTGAGGAATTAGAGTTGAATGGATTACCCTCAGGTCCTGAGGGTTCTGTTAATTGTGATTTACCATCTAAGCGAGAGAAAAAAAATAGAGATAGAGGGCGTGTGGATATTATCCGCCAAACTGCGCATCGTGGAGGCAAGTCTGTAATGGTTATTACCAATTTTCCTCCAATTGAACTGTTAGAGAAAAAAGAGCTGGCCAAAAAGATGCAAAAAGCCTGCAGTGTGGGGGGCACAGTAAAAGACGGTAATATCGAAATTCAGGGTGAAAATAGAGAAGAAGTGAAGCGCATTTTACTTGAAGCAGGTTTTAAGCCGATCTTTGCTGGTGGCTAAGTTAGCCTAAAGAATTTCTAAGGAAGGATTTGGACTTGCCAGTAATTCGTTGAGTGGTTAATTTTTTGTTCATGAAATTGCTTATCGCTATATCTGCTTTTGCTGTAGCTTCAGTAGCTGCTGGTGGTTATGTTGCTATAACTTCGGACACTGAGACAGGGAAAGAATTACGCAGTCTAATCGGACTTGAAGAGTGTGAAGGTGGTACTTGTTCTGATATTGATGCAAAGCCGGCTTGTTCATCTGAAGCCAAGTCAGATTGTGGTTCGAGTTGTGATGAATCTAAGCCACAGGACCAATTGCCTACTTAATTTTTTAGTCGAATCAGATTAACAAAAATTTTAGCCCGCAGATTTTTTCTGTGGGTTTTTTGTTTGTTTCAGGGGTAAGCACTGTGGTGCAAAAAAGGTGGAAGTGTTTATGCCAAAGGGATTAAAAGAAGTAGTCAGTAAGAACTTTTAAAAACTTCAGCAGAAGTGCAACTACAAAGAAGTGAAACCAAGCCCTTGCAGCTTTATCTTTAATAAGCTGTGGATTCATATCTTCATAACCTGAATAACGATATAGCATTATGAGAAGTGCAACAGATCCATGCGAGTTAAACAATATAACAAGTCCAATGAGATCCTTCGGATAAAACATAGGGAACTCTCCTCCATGTTTTCCCAGTAATTATGGTTATAAATAATCTAATGCAAGCCCGACAATAAAGATCAGATACCAATCTCTATCTGGAACCATATATTTATTGTCCTTATTCTGTCTTATTCCAGAGAGGTTTTTACCAAATAACCCCCTACAACCGAAGCTGACGGGGTGTTAACTTTTTGATAGATTGCTCCGGTGCAACTTTGTCATTTTACATGGATGATCATCGCGGCCTGCTTACTCGACTGGAGCGCCTTTGCAAAGGAGACAGAGCCCTTGAAGATAGTGAATTGGAATGTGCTGTATGGGTTCAATCATAAGAAATCCGTTAAGCAAGGTGCTAACTGGATCAAGAAGCAA
>NYWG01000062.1 GCA_002684915.1 Verrucomicrobiales bacterium | reverse complement strand
CAGCCTGAAGTTGTGACGGATGAGATGCTTGAGACTCGTGTCTTAGATGTTGTTGATCGATTGTTGGCACGTACTCAGTTCTCGTTGTTTCCTTTTCTGCCAAGTTATTGGGTGTCTAGTGGATTGACGCAGTGGATAGAGGGGGCGGTGATGGGTGCATTATTTTTTGGCCTAGTATTGTTAAGTCACACTCTGTTTTTTGGTTTTCTTGCTGCGACAATGTCAGGGAGTTTCTTTTTTTCTTCATTATCTGCGGTTAACAGTCGTGGACGGAAAGCATCTTTATGGAGTTTTTTAAATAAAAAGGAAAGTGGTCGATTAGCTTTTGAACCTAAATTCTTGGACCGTTTAGCTAAATTATTTTGGTGGTCTAAAAGTGATTCAAGAGCATTAATTGTTAAAGACATTCTTACTTTCTGGAGGGATACCACTCAATGGGGTCAATCACTTGTTTTATTAGGATTGCTGGTAGCATATATAATGAATTTAAGATATTTCTCTCATCGTTTAACCAGTGACTTTTGGATTGATCTTACTTCATATTTAAACCTTGGCGCTTGTGCGTTAAACCTCGCGACTTTAACGACACGCTTTGTATTTCCGCAAATATCACTCGAGGGAAAACGCATTTGGATTATAGGAATGGCACCTTTGGGTATGAGGAGGACTCTGATGACAAAGTTTATGTTTTCTACGATGGTGTCAATGATAGTAACAATGGCTCTGGTAGGTGCTTCTTGTGTAATGCTTTCTGTATCAATTGATCGAATGGCCTACTTTACAGTAGCTATTGGAATAATGTCGTTTACATTGAATGCTTTGGCTTTGGGACTTGGTGCTTTGTATCCCAATTTTCGAGAAGAAAACCCCAGTAAGATTGTTAGTGGTTTTGGAGGTACGCTTTGTCTTGTTTTGAGTTTTCTTTATATCGTTGGCATGGTGAGCTTGATGGCTGTTACATCTTTTTGGGCTTTTGGAGGAAGTTCTTCTTTGGCGTTTTGGATGGGCTGTTTGCTTTTTCTTTTAGTATCATTTTTCTTGGGTTGGCTGCCATTGCGTAAAGGCATAAAAAGAATGGGTACATTAGAAGTATGATCTCTTATTAAACTCAAATAGCTGAGGATCATTAGTAGGAAGATATGTTATTATAATCGATAATTTTATGTTTCAGTCGGCCGCCAGTCTATAAGTTTTAGTTGGACTGATAGACGACCATTAAAGTTGTTTACTTGCGGTGCAACGGCAAGATCAAATTTACCTTTTGGTTCATCCTGAGGCTTTAAATTCCATGCGATTACTTCACAGGACTCACGTTCATCATTTACCCAAAACTTTACGTGTTGTTTTTCTTTGCCCATTCGGTAAACAGGGCTGGACATTGTAAGGTTTGGAATAAGTAGCTGTATTTCTGGGTTGCCTTGACCAGTTGGCTCAATTTGTTGCATTTCTTTAATTCGAACGAGGGTCATTTCTGAGAGGTTCGTTTCGGCGTCTAACTTTAGTGGAGCCTGAAACATTTCTGGACGAATTGATTTCTTGGCAATTTCATTAATACGTTCACGAAATGCATCGAGTTTTCCGGGTTTGACTGAGACACCTGCTGCCATTGCATGGCCCCCATGGTCATTAAGAAGATCATCGCAATCGCGCATAGCTTCAGCTAGATCGAATCCTTCGATGCTACGTGCTGAGCCTTTCCATCCATCTCCGTCCCTGGCTAGAATGAATGTGGGTCGATAAAACTTTCGCATAACTCGAGATGCTACAATACCTATAACGCCTAGATGCCATTCCATGTCTCCTTCGACAATGACGAAATCCGTTTGAGGATCGAATTTATTTTTGATATTTTCGATTGCCTTCGTAGAGATGTCTCGTTCTATTCTCTGACGATCACGATTGAAATCATCAAGTATTTTTGCGTTTTTTTCTGCTGTACAGTTATCTTTTGATAACAAGAGATTAAGCGCTGCAGCAGGGTTTTCCATTCGGCCAGCTGCGTTGATTCGTGGGCCTAGGTTGAATCCCACATTGAACACGCTTACTGGAGGCGTAATATTAACTATTTTCTTTAGAGCAATTAAGCCGGGGCGGGTGGTCTCACTAAGTTGTTCTAACCCGAATCGAAGAAGTTTTCGGTTTTCACCTACCAACGGAACTAGGTCGGTTACTGTTCCAATTGCAACGAGGTCCAGATATTGCTTCAAATCGAGATCGCGTTCTTTTTGTAGACCCTCTTGTCTTCCTTTTTTAACTATTGCGTGGATGAGCTTAAAAGCGAGGCCAACTGAACATAATTCCTGAAAATTAGGATAATTATTGTTGAGTTGCGGGTTTACTATCGCCACAGGTTTTGGTGGGGGAGTGCTCAACTGATGATGGTCAAGTACTATCACGTCAATATTGTTTTTATTAAGGCAATCTATGGCTTCATTAGATGTAGATCCACAGTCGACGGCTAACAATAGGTTGATTTCAAATTGTCTCATGCATTTTTCGACAGAGATTGGGCTGAGCCCATAACCATCGTCAAATCGGCCTGGAAGATAGGCCTGCACATTCCAGCCGAGTTCCGTCAATGCTTCTACTAACAGGGCAGTAGAGGTAATGCCATCCGCGTCATAATCACCATAAACTAATAACCGCTCGTTATTACTGCGGGCTTCCCAAAGCCGCTCTATGGCGACTTCCATGTTAGGAATCAGAAACGGATCAGCTAACAGCTTAAGCTTAGGCTTAAGATAAGCGTTGACTTCCTCTTTTGTGACAACTCCTCGGTTTACTAGGCATTGCGCCAATAGAGGCGAAAGAGGTAGTTCCCGAATTAGTTGACCAGTTAGTAGCGGTTGTGATGGGGCGAGGTTCCAGCGAAATTTCACGCTAGAATCTGGATCCTCCTTGTTATCCGAATAGTGTTATTGATTTTGTACATAAACTTAAATTGATTTGGCCAAGCCTTTGTCGTTAATTTTTTAGGAATCCCTTTTTGGGTTCTTTGGGCCTCCATTTTGATGCTAGAAGAGAAATTATGATCGATAGCCCAAGGATTAACCCAATGATGATAAGTACGAGATTATGGTTATGCTCAAAAACGAGCCATGATGGCCGATCTTCCCAAAGAACTATTAGCATTTTAAAACCAATAAAAACCAAAACAAGTGCCAGTCCATATTTGAGATAGCAAAAGTGTCGAAGTAGTCCAACTAGAAGGAAATAGAGTGATCTTAATCCTAAAATTGCAAAAACATTCGATGTGAAAATTATGAACGCCTCACTTGTGATACCAAATATGGCTGGAATTGAATCAACGGCAAAAATTAGGTCGGTAGTCTCTACCATGATTAGGCATAGTGCCAGAGGAGTCATAGTGCGTTGTCCGTTCAACTTCACAAAAAATTTTTGTCCCTCGAATTGAGAAGAGATTGGGTAAAACTTACGAGCCAGTCGGATGACAATATTTTTATCTGGTTCAACCTCCTCCTCTCCGGTAAACAGCATTTTTATCCCAGTTACTAGCAGGAAAGCTCCAAATATGTATAGAATCCAATGAAACTGGTGTATTAAGCTAGCTCCTGCGAGAATCATTACAGCTCGCATTGCGAGAGCGCCAAGAATTCCCCAAAATAAGACGCGATGTTGGAATTCAGCTGGCACACGAAAGAATGAGAATATTAGTGCGATAACAAAAACATTATCCATCGACAGGGATAACTCGACGACGTAGCCAGTGATGAACAATTTGGTATGGTCTCCAGTCCATTGTTCGCCGACCATTGCTGGGGCGATCCAAAAAGCAAATAACATGGAGATCGAACCCCAGATGGTTGTCCACATCAGTGCTTCACCAAAGCCAACTACATGAGGTTTACGGTGAAATATACCAAGATCCAAGGCAAGGAATACCAGTACAGCTCCTATGAACCAAATCCAGTTGATAGGATCAATCGTCAGTGCGTTTTCATTAAAAGCAGTATTGCTGGTAGCCAAGAGAATCATATTATTCCATGAGGGCCTGCGTTATTTAATCGATAAAAACCTAAAAAGAAAGCCGCCAAGCATGGGCTAGGCGACTTTGTTTGAAATTAATCGGATATATTATTACGCCTCGGATGAGGAGATACTGTGCTGAGTTATTACAGTTTCGTCAGCGAGTTTGGGCTTTTCTCCTTTGTTGCGCCAAAGAACGAGGGAGCCGGCGATGAAAATGCTAGAAAATGTACCAGTTAGTACCCCTGCAAGCAGTATGAATGCAAATGAGTGTATGGCTCCGCCACCTAGAAAGAAGAGTGAACCTGCAGCTAAAAGAGTTGTTCCAGAAGTGATGATTGTGCGGCTTAGTGTCTTAGCAATCGCTCCATTCATGATTTCAGTGAATGTTCCCGGTAGACCGAGTTTTAAGTCTTCGCGAATTCGGTCAAATATCACGATAGTGTCATTGATTGAAAAACCTATGATGGTAAGTAAAGCAGCCATCACAGGGGCGCTTAATTCGCCACCCCAAATGAAAAAGATACCCATTGTCATAAGTATATCATGTATGATGGCGAGAATAGCGCCAAGTGCGAATGAAAATTCGTAACGGAATGTTACATAAACAAGAATTGCAAACAGTGCAATAAGCAGAGACTTGGTTGCAGTTTGCAGAATTTCATTACTGATACTAGCTCCCGTTCTTAGTTGACTAACTTTCTTGAATTCTGCATCTGGAAATCCGATGTTCAATGCTTCAAAAGTTTTTTCACCATCGCCAAAATTGACAGTAATCTGGAGCCGTTCTTTGCTTCCACCGCCAGATTGATATTGTATCAATGCTCCGTCAGCTAATGTTGCACCCAGACTTTCTTTTATCGTATTGCGGAGTTCTGTTTCTGTCTTCTTACTGCTAAACTCCATTGTGATTCGATCGCCTCCTTTAAAGTCTATGCCCATTGCATTACTGCCGCGGTAGAATCCGTAACCAATACCAATAATTACTATCAACCACGAAGTTGCGAATGCAACTTTAGAAAAACCCATGAAGTTTAATTTTGGTTGTTGAAGTAATCGCAAGCCATGGTCAGCTCCGTAGTTTCGACACACATCGAATACTAATCGAGTTACCACCAGAGCGGTGAACATGCTGGCGCAGATACCAACGGTAAGCGTGACGCCAAATCCTTTGACTGGGCCTGTGCCCATGAACATTAGGATGACTGAGACAATAAGTGTGGTGAGGTTAGCATCGACAATTGTGCTAAAGGCGCGTGAGTAACCGGTCTCGACCGCTCCTTGGATTCCTTTACCTGACTTAAGTTCTTCCCGGATACGTTCAAAAATTAGAACGTTGGCATCAATAGCCATGCCGATTGTTAACACTATGCCCGCTATACCAGGCAGTGTAAGGGCTGCATCAAGATAGCACATTACACCCAACAGTATTATTAGGTTAAGGATAAGTGCGCAGTTGGCTACTAAACCTGCGAACCAGTAGTAAACTAACATGAATATTGCCACGGCAATTACGCCATAGAGCGCAGCGCGTTTGCCGCTTTCCACCGAATCCTTACCTAAACTTGGTTCGACACTCATCTCTTCTTCGATATTGAGTGGAGCCTTTAAAGGGTTTAGAAGGGAATTAGCTATAGTTGCAGCTTCTTGCATTTTGAAGTCACCGGTGATTTGTCCATTGCTTGTAATCTGCTCCTGAAGCACTGGTGCTGACATAAGTTCTCCATCAAGGATGATCGCCATTGCTCTTCCTACGTTATTACCGCTGAGGCGGCCCATGGCCGCTCCTCCTTCACTATTGAATGTAAATAAAATTAATGGGTTTGAAGTTAGTGGGTCTCGACTTGGTCTGGCATCTGAAATTTGTTCGCCCTTTAAGCCGTATTTGTTTGGTAGTTCAACAAGAACCTCATCTGTATATTCATTGCCTTGGGGATCTCTTCGGGTTTTGGAAAACTTCTTGTACCCTTGAGGCGTGATACCATTAGCGATCAGAGCTACCGAATTGGTATGAACAAGCCCGAATTCAAGGAAAGCAGCCTGTGTTACAATGTTACGAGCCTTGGATTGATCGGCTGCTGAAAGGCCAGGTAGTTGGATCATTATTTTATTTTCGCCTAATGGCCGGATGTCTGGTTCAACTACGCCTAGAAACTCTTTGTCTACCCTGCTTCTGAGGACTTCAACTGCCTGAGAAAGAGCTCCCTCNTAATCAANGTCGTTTGTNTTATTCATCTGCATTGCTACAAGAAATGAAGATCCACCCTGNAGATCTAGNCCATACCGGATTTGTCCAGATGACTCTNTTTGTAGTTTCTGTAGTATTGANTCGTTGNANTCNTTGTCAGATTTNTTTCCGCTAAACTTATAGTCAAAGTGGTTTTTTAGTGNCACTCCAGATTCCTCGACTGCAGACAAGAGGGCTCCNTATTCATTCTGTGAATCTGTTTGNGCGNNNAAATTGCTCTTTGCAGTTTTGTGAATATTTAAAATAGCAGGGCTGTTTTGGTCATTTGACTCAGAGATAAATTGCTCAAGCAATCGCCCTTGCTTATCTTGAAGCGGAAGAGTTTCCGATATTGCCCACCATAGAATTAAAACCAGGAGTAGGAATCTTTTTATATTACTGCGTTTCACGTTATTAGCTTATTTGTTGTCCTTTAATTCAGACTTATCAGTGATTTGACGTTCCACCGAATATTTTTCTAATTCAAATTTACTTTCTAATGATCGTATTGTGACTGTATCTGCCTTGACGGATTGTACTGTTCCGATAACACCGCCTCGAGTTACAACCGAATCTCCACTTTTTAGTGCTTCTACCATTTTCTTTCGTTCCTTTTCCCTCTTTGTCTGAGGCCTAATTAATAGGAAATAGAAGATGACGATCATTAGGATCATCGGAAGGAACATTTCAAAGCCTCCGGATTGGGCCGGGGCCGGGGCTTGAGCAATCATTATCATTTCTGTCGGGTTGAGTATCATTTTGAGTCTCAACAAAAGGGCGGAAACCTTAGAGGCCAGCATCTTGATTGCAAGCGTTTATTGGGTGTTTTGGCATTTTTAACCTAGCATAAGCGCTTTGTTTTTGTATCTGTTATGCTTTGCATTGGCTTGATTATATGGTCTTTTTTTGTAGTCTTTTTGAACGCTTTTATGAGTTATTTTAGGCTTATTTTGCCATGCCATGCAGTTTTGATCTTGTGGAGTTTAGCTGGATTAAGCTGCATGGTGGCTGCTGAAGCAGAAGGAGTGGAGTTTTTTGAAAATCATATTCGGCCTGTTTTAGTTGAAAATTGTTACAAATGTCACAGTGAAGAAGCAGGGAAAGCCAAGGGAGAATTGCTTCTAGATACGGCGGCGGGATTGCTAAGGGGAGGTGAGGCTGGTCCTGCGATCGTGCCAGGGAGACCTGAGGCAAGCCTTTTAATGAAAGCAGTTTCTTACGAGAGTGATGATCTTCAGATGCCGCCAAAGAGTAAGCTGTCGCAGTCCGCGATTGATAAATTGACAGAATGGATTGGAATGGGAGCTCCTGATCCCCGGGGTGGAAAAGTAGCCGATATAACAGACAAAGGTGTTTTTGATATAGACAAGCGCAAAGACGAGCATTGGGCTTGGAAGCAGATTCGCGGTGATATTCACCCGCCTGAAATCAAATCTATTTCAGGTCGGAAATGGACTAATAATGCGATTGACCATTTCATTATGTCAAAGCTTGAGGCAGCGAAACTTACTCCTAATGTCAAAGCAACGCGCCGTACTTTGATTCGGCGGTTGTATTTTGATCTCATTGGATTGCCTCCCCTCCCAAACGAGGTTGAACAGTTTGTTTCCGACTCGTCGCCTATTGCCTATGAAAATCTAATAGAACGATTGTTGGCTTCACCTCACTTTGGAGAAAGGTGGGGGCAGCACTGGCTTGACTTAGTCCGGTTTGCTGAGACTAGGGGGCACGAGGCAGACTATCCGATTCCAGAAGCTTTTCGTTACCGTAATTATGTCGTGCGTGCGTTTAATGCGGATGTGCCTTACGACGATTTTGTAGTCGAGCATGTTGCTGGTGATATGGTGGAGAGGCCGCGGCTTGATCCGGCCACTCGTGAAAATGAATCTGCAAAAGGGCCTGGATTCTGGCATCTCGGCGAGGCAACTCATTCACCGGTGGACATTCGTGGGGATGAGTGCAATCGCGTACATAATCAGATTGACGTTTATTCTAAAGCATTTCTTGCTATGACTATGGGGTGTGCTCGGTGCCATGATCACAAATTTGATGCCATTTCGACTGCGGACTACTACGCCTTTGCTGGTATCCTGCAAAGTTCAGGTTATCACCGAAAGGATATGGCTGATCCGGTTGCTCAGGAACGTGCTTATCAAAAATTAGTCAGTCTGCGATTGGAAAGCGAAGCCGAGCTTGTGACTGAGTACGCGGCAACGGTGAAATATAGAGTAAGTCGAATTGGAGACTATCTTACATTGGCCGCGGGGATTTTAAGTAAAATACCGGTAGGCAAAGATATGCCAAAGCCGTCAGACTACATCGCATCGCATCCCATTGTGAAGGCGAGGTCTGAGGAGTCGAAGTTGAGTGCGGACAAGCTTGCTGCTTGGATTTCTTACCTCGACAGGGCTAAGAGTAATGTTTCTGATCCGCTTTATGGGATTGTGAAGGCGGAGCTTGGTCAGGATCGAAGAGATGTGTTGAAGGAGATTCGTAAGCTCGAGGCGGATACAAATAAACAAGCTAAGTCGATTAAGATTACAGAAACCGTTGAGGAAGGAGAGCGCAATTATGTCAAAAATGAGCGTGATTGGCGTGCTGATGATATGGTGGCAGACTATCGACGTAAGCAGGGTCGCGAAGAGTGGTTCACTGGCGGAAAACAATTTGGGATTGGCCCGATGAAGGTCGGATCACCGGTGTTTGGTAGCGACCTAAATTGGCCAATCAAGGAGTTTAACGAAAATGGTTCTGCTCGTAATGATGAATTGAGCACACGTTTTTCAGGGCTGATTCGCACTCGTACCTTTGGTGTGAACGGTGACATGCTTTGGTATCGTTACAAGGGTAAGGCTGATGTTTTCATGGCGGTTAATTCACATCGGCAGGTTGCTGGCCCTCTTCATGGTATTGTCCGTCAAAAGCTCGACAGTAAGGGGGGTGACTGGAAGTGGCATGGTCATCGTGTTCGCGATTATATTGGCTTTAGAGTTCATGTGGAGTTCACTCCGCGTGGTGACTTTGCGCTTGAGCGTGTTCAATTCGGGGGGACTGAACCACCTGTGATTCGCTTGGTGAATTCTCGGGTGGTTCACTTTCTTGAGAATGACGTGGCTTTGGCAAGCATGTTCGTTTCTGCTGCGGATGATCAGGCTGCCGGAAAGGCTGATCGCGAAACAGCGCAGTTACTCAATTGGGTGATTAGAAATGACAGCTTGCTGGAGAGGCCGTCGGATCTTAATCAAGCGACAGTTCAGTTTGTCGCTTTCAAAAAAAAGAAATCGGATATTGAGAAAACCATCCCGAGTGCTTCTTGGGCGCTGACACTACTTGACGGTAGCGGTGAGGATGAACCTATTTTAGTGAGAGGAAATCACAAGTCGCCGGCAAAAAATTTAGTGCCACGATCTTTTCTTGAGGCGCTAGTAAAGCGTGAGGCTCCAAATCAGGGTAGCGGGCGGATGAGATTGGCTGAGAGAATGGTTGACCCTGCTAATCCGTTTGTTTCTCGCGTGCTTGTAAATCGTATATGGCATCATATCTTTGGCCGAGGAATTGTAGAGTCAGTCGACAATTTTGGTGCTACTGGAAAGCTTCCATCACATCCTGAACTACTTGATTTTTTATCTAGTCAGATCATTAGTCGAGGTTGGTCTATTAAGGACATGATTCGTCAGATGGTTCTTTCTAGTACTTATAGGCAGTCTAGTAAGCCTAATGTGATTAATGAAGATTTAGACCCTAATAATTATTTGTTGCACAGGATGCCGATCAGGCGTTTACAGGCAGAGGTGATTCGTGACCGGTTGCTTGCTGTGTCCGGTCGTATTGATAAACGACAGTATGGGAAGGGGCCAATGGTACACATCACACCATTTATGCGAAATAATCGTAGTCCGAGTGGTAGTGGTCCTATGGATGGCGATGGTCGTCGTAGCATTTATGTCGAGGTTAGGCGGAATCATCTTGAGCCAATGTTGATGGCTTTTGATAAGCCAACACCATTCTCCACTATTGGTAAGCGCACAGTGTCAAATTCTCCAGCACAACCATTGATCATGTTGAATAATCCCTTTGTGCATAAACAGGCTTCTATTTGGGCTGATTCTCTTTTGAAATCTGATGTAACTAATATTAGTGATTTGGTTGACCTAGCATATAAACAGGCATTTGGACGTGAGCCTGAGCCTTGGGAGTCCGCCGCAGCAGTGAAATTTATCAATTCGGAAAAAGAAGTTGGTGGTGAAAGCTCAACTCGAGATTCTTTAAAGGAATTTTGCCATACACTATTTAATGTAAAAGAGTTCGTTTTTATATACTAAATTTAATTATTTAATGAAACCAATGAATATGGGATGCAATAATTTTATGTCGAGGCCACTGACTCGACGTGAAATGTTGGGCCGCTGTGCTGGTGGATTTGGGTCTGTAGCTTTGAGTAGTCTGTTGGCAGATCCAGTTTACGGTAAGGCTAAATCTCCATTTGCACCAAAGAATACTCATCACGACCCAAAAGCTAAGAGCGTTATTTTTCTCTACATGGATGGAGGGGTGTCACAGGTTGATTCTTTCGACTACAAACCAAGGTTGGAGAAAGATCACGGAAAACCTTTTTCGGCTAAGATTAATCCGACTCAGTTTGACAACATTGGTAAGACGCTTAGGTCACCTTGGAATTTCAAACAATACGGTCAGAGCGGATTAAATGTAAGTGACCTTTTTCCTTATGTGGGTGAGATGGCAGATGATTTGTGTGTTGTTCGTTCGATGACATCAAAGTTTTCAGAGCACAATAGTGCGAATTTTTTTCTTCATACTGGATTTGGAGTCCAAGGGCGTCCGAGCATGGGGGCCTGGATGAGTTATGGGCTTGGTGCTGAGGCGACCGACCTGCCCGGTTTTGTTGTTCTCAATGGGGGGCTTATCCCTTCTGGTGGTTGGGATAATTTTGGTAATGGATTTTTGCCGGCTAGTCATCAAGCAACAGTATTCAAGACAGGTAAGGAGCCGTTAGCGGATATTCGTCCGCGTGAGAGTCGTAAGGGCGTGCAGAAGTCCAAACTTGATTTGCTTAACAAATTGGATCAAGGGGTTCTTGATCGTTTGGGTCGTGTGGATAAAATTGAGTCAGCTATCGCTAATTATGAGATGGCTTACCGAATGCAGGCGGCTGTCCCTGAATTGATTAACATAAAAGGTGAAACCGATGGGACACAAAAGCTTTATGGGCTTGATTCAAAATATGAGCCAACTCGAACATTTGGAATGCAGTGCCTTATTGCTCGTAGGTTGGTTGAAAAGGGCGTGCGATTCATTGAATTGACTTGTCCGAGAATTAGCGGCAATGACAGGTGGGATGCGCATGGTGGTCTTAAGAAGAACCATGGAGATAACTCACGAGCAATAGATCAGCCGATAGCAGGTTTGCTTCGAGATTTAAAATCTAGAGGCATGCTAAAGGATACACTGGTCGTTTGGTCTGGCGAGTTTGGTCGAACTCCATTTGCTCAGGGCAGTAATGGTCGAGATCATAATCCGTTTGGCTTTACCATCTGGATGGCGGGTGGAGGTGTGAAAGAGGGATTTACTTATGGAGCCACTGATGAGTTTGGGTATCGAGCGGTGGAGAATAAATTAGATATACATGACATGCATGCCACTATGCTGCATTTACTAGGAATGGATCATAAAAAAATGACATATCTCTTTGACGGTCGTGACATGCGACTAACAGATGTGCACGGGAATGTCGCCCATGATTTAATTGCCTAGATTCGCGTTCATGCAGAAAGTGTCTATAGTTATTGTTGCAGCGGGTCGAGGCACTCGAATGGGGCAGGGTGATAAGCTTTTTTTTGAAGTGGCGGGCCTTCCTTTGGTTGGGCATACTTGGCGTCGATTTGATCGTTTTCCTGACACAAGTGAAGTTGTAGTGGTGGCTCGTAAGGAATCTCACTCATTATTTAATCAACTTGCAAAGGATATTGAGCTTACTAAACCTTGGTGTCTTGTGGATGGTGGATCAGAGCGTCAGGATTCTGTTTGGAATGGTGTGAACGCGAGTGACCCATCTGCAGATATTGTTGCAATTCAGGATGGAGCGAGACCTTGTTCGCCGCTCGATTTGGTTGGTCAGGCTATTGTTACGGCTGATGAGATGGGTGCAGCGGTATTGGCAAAGCGAGTGACTGACTCACTCAAGCGAGGAGACGAACAATCGCAAATTCTCGGAACAGTAATTCGTGAAAATTTATGGTCTGTTCAGACTCCGCAGATTTTTCGACGCGATGTAATTTTGGCAGCATTGGCAAAAGTGCGTGATCAAGGCGTTGTTGTCACTGACGATACGGCTGCATGCGAGGCTATAGGCCAACCAGTCAAATTGATTGAATGTAACCAGCCCAATCCCAAAGCTACAACGCCAGATGATTTGCCGTTTATAGAATCCTTGTTGAGTAGATGTTGATTTTTGATATTTGATTAACTTCCTGCGCTAATCAATTTAATTAAAGCAGCATCTTTTTCAGGACCGGATTGAAAATCTAATGCACGAATATACCGCGATTTTTCTGATTCTTTAGTCTTCTTGTTGAGAAGGATTTCAACGAGTAGATTTGAGGTTTTACTTGACCGGGATCGCCAAATGATATCGCGTCCGCTTGGTGTGTCCCAGTTGTTTCCGACGGCTTCTAGCCACGCCCCAAAAAATTTTTCCTGTTGTTTGTCAAGTGCAAGGCCGAGTGCTTCTAGATACCAACGGTCTTGGCCATTGTGTTTTTTTGCGAGTTGAGCCCAAAGGGCTGGAGCTTGTGGTGATTTGTTGTGGCGCAGAGCAATGGCGCATTCCCGGCGCACGCCTGAATCGGTGTCGTTAACCATTTTCTTTATAAAAGGAATCATATCTAGACCGCGTTCTCGCGCGATGCGGATACCTGTTATCCTAATATCAGGGTTATTATCGTTAAGAGCTTTGTTAATATATTTTTTTTCAATGCCCTCTATTCGAGCTAGAAGGTGGATTGCTCTTGCGCGAATGCGCTGATCGTCACTTCCCCACATTTTTAATAGCGTTTCTTCGGCTTGTGAGCCAACCTTATGAAACTGTTGCCAAGCAATGTAGCGTTCAGACATGTTGGGAGATGAAAGCATTGAGCTTGCAGTGCGGTTTTTCTCTATCTTGTAAGTTTTAGATTTTCCTTTTGGTGTAAGTCGGTAAATACGACCAGTCATTTGGCCCGGCTTATGGTCAGTCATGTGGTGCCCTCCGACGACGCCATCATGCCAATCTGAAATAAATACTGATCCGTCAGGTGCTGTGCAAACATCAGAAGGTCGATACCAGGGGTCTTTACTTTGTAACATGTTAACTGTTTCTCCGGTATAACCGGCACCGCTGCGTTTGACGGGATAGGCGCGAACTATGCGAGGGCCAGCATCACAATGCATTATTTGCCCTTGAAAAATATTAGGCAGCAATTTTCCCTCATAGATAGCGATTCCAGTTGGAGAGCCTTGGCCGGTTTGTAGTAGATTTGGTATTACTCCTGGGTCGTTTTGATGCCAATGTCGGGATGGTATGTCTTTTTCTTGATTGGTTCTCTTGGTTCGCCAGCCTCGGCCAGTGAGTTCGTCAGTATAACCGTAGTTACCGAATTCCATGACGTAATTGATACGAACACCACGGTTGCCGTCATCGTCATTGTCCGATTGCCAAATAGTGCCAAAAGAGTCGACTGTTACTTCGTAGTTATTGCGGAAGTTGAATCCAAGAGTTTCAACTTCACTACTGTCAAGATTGCAACGGAATACGAGTCCTTGGCGATAAGGAGTGCCTCGGCCGTCCACTTCATTTCCAGCCTTGTCCACAATAAAGTTTTTTCCATCTGGAGTTTTCAGTCGTCGCCCGTCATTGCCAATATTGAAATATAATTTTCCATCAGGTCCGAACACAAAGGCGTGAGCGCCATGGTCATGGTCAACGCCTCCTATGCCGTTGAATAGTATCTTTGGAGGTCCGTCTGCCTTGTCGTCCCCGTTCTCATCCGTAAAGAGAAGGATTTTAGGTGAACAGGAGACTATGATTTTGGTTCCAAGTACGCATATGCCAAGTGCAGCGTTGACGTCGTTCCCTTGGTAAAACGTTTTTGCGATATCTGCTTTTCCGTCTCCGTTAGTATCCTCTAGTATGCGAATACGGTCCCCCTTAGGTTGTATTCTACCCCAAGGTTTAAATTGCCGATAGTTAACGCCTTCGGTGACCCATACGCGGCCTTCTGCATCAATATCCATATTGGCGGGATTTACCAGCATAGGCTCGGATGCAAACAAGGTGGCCTCTAGTTCGGGGTGTGGTATGAGTAATTTGGCCTGTTTTTTCGCTGCTTCTACACCGTGCCGTTGTTCGGCAGCGTTAAGTGATATTGTTGCCATGAGCATTGCTGCCCCAATACTCAGGATTAAGTGTAAATGATTTAGTTTCATGCTGAAAAGTTTCATTAAAAGGCTAGAAAAGAGATAAAGCCATAAATTCGAACGTCTTTCAACTCATCGATTGTTATAGGGTTGCGCTTGGATTTATATATTTTTTTAAGCATTCTCTTTTTCCTTTTATGAACAGCACTCAATATATTGAAAATCCTGATATCGTTCTTATTGGTAGTGGTATTATGAGTGCTACCCTTGGTGCTATGTTAAAAAGCCTTGAGCCAAGCCTGAAGATTCAACTTTACGAGGTGACCGAAGATTTAGCCCAGGAAAGCTCCAATGGTTGGAATAATGCAGGAACTGGGCATGCGGGAATTTGTGAACTCAGTTACACCCCGAATCTAGATTTAAAGGGTGAAGTTGATGTCTCAAAGGCAATTGAAATTTTTGAGCAGTTTGAGCAGTCAAAATATTTTTGGGCATATGCCGTTCGTAATGGCCTCATTGATGACCCTAAAAAATTTGTTAATTCAGTGCCCCATATTTCTTTTGTTTACGGTCAGGAGCAGGTGGATTTTTTGCGTTCACGCTATAAGGGAATGAGTGCGCATCATTTTTTTAGTAGCATGCAGTATACAGAAGACCGTGAAACTATCCTTCAGTGGGCTCCTCTATTGGTTTCTGGTCGTGATAATTTGCCGATTGCCGCCACCAAGATGGATCGTGGGACAGATGTTAATTTCGGGGCTTTGTCTTCTTCGCTCATAGAATGGCTAGGAGCCCAAAATGGTTGTAGTTACGCAACCCAACATCGTGTGATTGGCCTTGATCGCATGGTTGAAGGCGGTTGGTCAGTTAAGGTTAAGGATTTAAATAAAGGTAGGATTTTTCGCACTAATTCAAAATTTGTTTTTATTGGTGCAGGAGGTGGCAGTTTGCCTTTACTACAGAATTCCGGAATAGCAGAAAGTAAGGGGTACGGAGGTTTTCCAATAGGCGGTCAATGGCTGGTTTGTCATAAGCCAGAGATCGTTGAGCAACATCAAGCCAAGGTTTATGGTTTGTCTCCTGGTGCAGCTCCGACTATGGCAGTGCCTCATTTGGACACCCGAATCATCAACGGCAAGAAGGCTCTTCTCTTTGGTCCTTACGCGGCATGGACTACTAAGTTTTTACATAAAGGAGGTAGTTTTTTTGACCTTCCTGGTTCCATTCGCTGTGATAATATAGCATCCCTTATAAAGGTTGGGGTGCATAACATTCCACTCGTGAAATATCTAATGCAACAAGGAACGCAAAGTATGAATACCCGTATGAAAGAGTTGCGTAACTTTTATCCAGACGCAAAGAATGAAGATTGGGAATTGATTGATGCTGGTATTCGAGTTCAGGCGATTAAGAAAGAAGACGGTGATGCAGGGATAGTTCATTTTGGGACTGAAGTATTGTCGAGTTCGGATAAGTCCATATCTGCTCTTCTAGGGGCATCACCGGGAGCATCGGTTTCTGTGAATATCATTCTTCACATCATACGAGAAAATTTTGGGCATTTACTTCAAACAAAGCAAGGGCACGAGCGTATGGTGGGTATGATTCCTTCCTACGATAAAAATCTCGTAGATGCATCTATGTCTGAAAAACAAGCTTCTCTAAGTGAAGAGGCTGAGAAGTCTCTACAGCTTGTTTAGTTGAAAATTGTTTTTGTTCGAGTCGTATGGCTTTACCGCATACAACTATCCGTTTACAATTTTTTGTTACCGCCTTCAATGAGAACACTATTTTTGTTTGGTGCTAGTATTGCTGTTTTTTTTCATGGTTTTGCAGCTCCATTATCACCTGAGGAATCCCTCCGGAAATTTGAAATTTTTGAAGATCTTCAGGTTGATCAACTTTTGGCTGAGCCACTCGTAAAGCAGCCGGTTTTTTTAAATTTTGATGAACGAGGTCGCATGTGGGTCGTTCAATACCTACAGTACCCGCATCCAGCAGGGCTCAAGATGACTAGCCGTGATAATTATTGGCGAGCGGTGTATGATAAAATTCCACCACCGCCACCCAATCATATTCGAGGGCGTGACAAAATTACGATTCATGAGGATTCAGATGGAGATGGCCTTTATGACAGTCACAAAA
The DNA here is from genome assembly GCA_002684915.1 of Verrucomicrobiales bacterium. Classification (GTDB taxonomy): domain Bacteria; phylum Verrucomicrobiota; class Verrucomicrobiia; order Limisphaerales; family UBA1096; genus UBA1096. The sequence continues at coordinate 5,948 of NYWG01000062.1, read as the reverse complement.
CGTTTATAGATGGTCTAAATATTGCCACTTCTTTGGCTCATGGCCGTGGAGGAGTGTGGGTGTTGAATCCTCCTTACCTTCTTTTTTATCCGGATGAGAATCGCGATGATATTCCAGATGGAGATCCAGTTGTTCACTTGTCAGGATTTGGTTTGGAAGATACGCATTCTGTAGTTAATAGTCTGAGGTGGGGGCCAGATGGTTGGTTGTATGCTGCGCAAGGTAGTACTGTAACAGCAAAGGTACGACGTCCTGGTTTTGACGAGAAAGAGATTTATTCCATGGGACAGAACATATGGCGATATCATCCGGAGACACGAAGATATGAGGTTTTTTCAGAGGGAGGGGGCAATGCCTTTGGCGTAGAGATAGATTCGCAGGGTCGAATCTTTTCTGGGCATAATGGTGGAGATACCCGTGGCTTCCACTATGTTCAAGGTGGCTATTTACGTAAGGGCTTTAGCAAGCATGGACCGCTTAGTAATCCATATGCTTTTGGTTACTTTAACGGAATGCCTCACAACAAAGTTCCGCGTTTCACTCATAATTTTATTGTCTACGAAGGTAGTGGATTGCCTAGTAAATATCTTAACAAAATTATGGGTATTGAGCCTATTCAAGGGCGNGTTGTTTTAAGTGATCGAACTTTGATTGGGTCGTCCTTNAAAACTCAGGATACTGGNCATCCTATTAAGACAAGTGATCGATGGTTTCGTCCGGTGGATATTAAGGCAGGGCCCGACGGGGGGGTATATATATGCGATTGGTATGATGATCAGGTGAATCATTATCGAAATCATGAAGGTCGAATCGATCCAAAAAACGGCAGAATATACCGTTTGCGAGCTAAAGGGGGCCCTCATATAGACTTGTTTGACTTGGCTAAATACTCAAATCGGAAGTTAGTTGAATTACTTCGAAGCAATGATAAATGGCATCGTCAAACTGCACTCAGATTGTTAGGTGACCGAAAAGATGTATCGATTTTGCCAGACTTAAAAAAGATTATCTCAAAGGAAAAAGGGCAGGTCGCCCTTGAAGCTCTTTGGGCAGTAAATTTATGTGGAGGATTTAATCCGCAATATGCTTCAGAAACACTTAGTCATGCTAACCCTTATGTACGGCTTTGGACTATTCGATTGCTTGGTGATGAGAAGGTTATGCCAGAGGAAACCGCAAGAATGCTAAGTAAATTAGCCAGAAGCGAACCTAATGTTGAAGTGCGTGGTCAGCTTGCTGCAACAGCCAAGCGTTTATCAAATGATCAAGCACTTCCGATTGTTTATTCCTTGATGGGGCATGATGCTGACGCAGAAGATATCTATCAACCACTTATGGTCTGGTGGGCACTTGAATCTAAAGTTGATGCACATGCTGCTGAGATTATAAGATTGTTTGAAGATAAAGTTCTTTGGGGAAAATCGCTGGCTCGGCAACATCTGCTTAATAGATTAATACGAAGATTTGCGAAGTCTGGTACTCGTCAGGATTTATTGTATAGCGCGCAACTATTTGAGCTAGCTCCAGATGCTAATGCATCAAAAATTTTAATGAATGGTTTCGAACAAGCTTACAAGGGTCGATCGATGGCGGCGCTGCCGGAGCGGCTAATGGCGGCGATGGCTCGACATGGAGGTGGATCTGTTGCTCTGGGGTTACGAAGAGGAGAGATTAAGGCGGTTGAAGAGGCATTAAGAGTGATAACTGACGTAAAAGCTGAGAAGCTAATTCGTCTTCAGTATACAGAGATTCTCGGGGAAGCTCCAAATTCAAAGGCTATTCCAGTGCTATTAAATATCTTGAAAAGCGAGCCTGGGAGCGATTTGAAAAGAGCGGCACTTGGAGCTCTTAAACCTTATAGTAAAGCGCGGATTGCAATTGAAATATTGAATGTTTACTCAAGTCTCCCAATTGAGGTTAGGCAGGTAGCGGGGACATTGTTAGCAGGCAGGATAACTTTTTCTAGAGCATTACTTCAATCCGTTGAAGATGGAGTTATTTCGAGTGCCTTAGTTCCCCCAGAGGTCGTCAGCTTGATGAGGTCTCATAATGATGCCGAAGTATCTCTTCTGGTAGATAAACATTTTGCAAGTCTAGAAACTGATTCAGCTAAGTTAGAGGAGGACATAAAGCAGCTCTCCATATTGATAAAAGATAAACCAGGTGACCCTTATTCTGGAAAAAAACTATTTAGTACAAGTTGTGGTTCATGTCATAGGCTTTTTGAGCAGGGAGGATATATTGGGCCGGACCTTAGCGCTTATCAGCGTGATGATATTGACACTATGTTGCTTAGTATTGTTAATCCCAGTGCGGAAATTAGAGAAGGCTACGAGAATTTCTTGTTGACCACAGAAGATGGTCGAACTGTTTTGGGTTTTCTGGTGGAGCAGGATAATCGAACTGTGGTTTTACGTGGTTTAGACGGGCAGGATATCACGGTGCAACGAAATGAAATTAAGACGATGAAAGCTCAGGGTGTTTCGCTTATGCCTAGCGGGCTTTTATCATCATATTCGAATGATCAAATTCGTGATTTATTAGCCTATTTACGCAGTACTCAGCCTTTGAATAATTAGAGTTTTTTTCTTTGTTTTAAAATCATGGGGGCATGTTTCGCTCAAGCGTTGGTTTGGAGTATTTGTTTCTTTTTAGTAAGCTCTACCTGTGTCACCGTTTGAGGGTTCTATAGATGGCTTTTCTGCTTTAGATGAAGTTGTTGTGCCAGATCTATGGCAGCAAGAAGCTGTACAGCATCTCCGTAATGGGAAGGATGTTGTAGTTCATGCATCAACCGGTGCGGGTAAGACCTTCATTTTCGAATTGTGGTCAAATCAGGGGCGAAACCCCGGTCAAGCCATCTATACTGTTCCGACTCGCGCGTTAGCCAATGATAAATTATCCGAGTGGCGTGCTAAGGGTTGGAATGTTGGCATTGCTACCGGTGATCTTTCAGAGAATCTCGATGCTCCTGTCATAGTAGCCACTCTTGAGACTCAAAAGAATAGATTAGTTAAAGGAGATGGTCCTCATTTATTGGTAATAGATGAATATCAGATGCTTGGAGACGCTGATAGAGGGTTGAATTATGAGTTGGCTATAGCCATGGCACCGCAGCAAACACAATTGTTAATGCTAAGTGGTAGTGTGGCCAATCCTAAGCATGTAGTTTCATGGCTTAAGCGTTTAGGCCGTGACGCTGAATGGATCTGGTTTGATGATCGACCAGTGCCGCTTGAAGAGGTTTATGCAGGGATACTCAATTACAATGTGCCTTCCGAGATACGCGGTTATTGGCCTAGGTTTTTGGCTAAATCATTAGCAGAGGGTCTTGGACCTATTTTGGTATTTGCGCCACGCCGTCGCGCAGCGGAAAAATTGGCTTTAGATATTGCCAGAAACCTTCCTAATACCAACCCTCTTCAACTTACAGCTGAGCAAAGAGAGTTAGTCGGAGAGCGATTGGCAAATATGCTGCATTCGCGCGTTGCCTTTCATCATAGCGGCCTAAGTTATGGTGCTAGAGCTGGAGTCATTGAGCCTTTGGCTAAAGCTGGTCAATTACGTGTAGTAGTAGCGACCATGGGATTGGCGGCTGGGATTAATTTTTCATTACGAAGCGTTGTTTTAGCGGCCGATTCTTACAGGCGTGATCATCTTGAGATTCCTCTTAAGGCTGATGAAATTCATCAGATGTTTGGTAGAGCTGGTCGGCGTGGTATTGATGAGGTCGGTTATGCGTTGGTTTCTCGAAACGAGATTCGTATTCGAGATGGTTATCCTTGTTTTCTATCTCGTAATAGTATGGTCGATTGGGCATCCCTACTCGGCCTGATGTATAGTGCAGCCGAACAAAACCGAAATCCATATGTCGATGCAGTCCGCGTGCAGGAGCGCCTGTTTACTTCCAAGCCGATATTACTCGGAATGGAGTTTTCAATGGAGCACCCCGAAGCGCCCTGTGGTTTAGGTACAGATTCGGAGAGAGCTCGAAAGTCGCGAAAGCTCATTCGTGAAATGTTGAATAGCCGCGGTAATTGGGAGTCTTGGCCCGTTACCACAAAGCAGCTACTTAAAAATGTATTTGTAGTTGAGAGTGTATACAGTGGGTTAAAGGATGGCCAATCTCTTGAATTACGTCCGGCATTGATGGATGAGGGCGCCTTGCCGAAAACTGGTTCTGGAAAATTTGTTTTGTTAGCTGATAAGCAAACATTTGGGCGTGAGCAAAAAGTTGCAGATGAATTGAATAATCAACTGCTTGATTTAGCTAAGTGGGTTAGGAGGTTGACTGGTTGGAACAAAAGGGTTGTTCCAATGAAACTTTGGCGAAAGAAAATACAACCATTACTTGAGGATAAATTATCAGAACTAAACACTCCTGTAGTTCGATTTTACCGGTTTGATCACCGATTGCTAGTACAGGTTCGATTAGATTTTCAATCAATATTAGCGCATGTGGATTCACATGGTGTTGCATTACTTCGACCGCATCATCGCCAGGTTCTTAACAAGACTTGTGATGGCTGTAGCTTGCATAGTGAATGCCGGGAGCTAAAACCGGCCACAGGAGTTGCTTTACTTTGGAAGCGTCTTAAGTTGGTTGATTCATCTGGCAAGCCAACACTACGTGGTCGTGTAGTTAGCTTCTTTTCCCAAAATTATGGTTTAGGTATTGCTGCTGCTTTGGAAGATATATCTATTCCGATTACTGAGTTGGTTTATGAATTAGCCAACCTTGATGCGGGTTTTCGGTTTTCAAATGAGGATGATCGCTGGAAGGGGAGAATACCAATGGCTTGCCGCGACTGTTATGGCGATACAACTGTTACTGGGTATCTAGATACAGGGGTGCCACCGCGTTATGGTTCAGGGGCTGAAAGTGTTGTTGCTGCGTTGCATTTGAATCCATCAGATAAAGGGAGTTGGATAACAGAATTTCTTGGATCGGGGGACATTGATCGGGCAGTTATAGAATGGCGAAGCCTAATGCGCCAGATTAAGCATGCTCCTGAGTTGGAATGGTCTAGATGGACAGAGTTACAGGAATTGGCTGGAATAATTTTAACCGAGACGAAGTCGCCTACACTAGAGGATTTGCCATCCCTAGAATATAATCAAAAAAATAGAGTAGATCATCAGCTTCGCCTTAGATCGTATTGATTAGTTGCAAGATTTTTTGTCACAGGCTCCTTTGCGTTTAAGTGTGTCGCATGATGCCGTGAGCTGGAGGTTTTGAGATTTAACAGTGAATCCTAGTTTGTCCCCAATTTGATTTTCAATTGCTTCAATTTTTTCACTATCAAATTCAACAATTTTTTCACAGTCTTCACAGATAAGATGATTGTGGTTTGGGCTCTCAGAATAATTCGGATCGTAAAATTTGTAAGGCTTACCAAAGTCCATTTCGTGGACGAGATTGCTTTCGGTTAATAGAGGTAATGTTCGATATACAGTTGCCCTTGAAACTGAGCTGTCTTTTTCGCGTGCCCATTCTAGGAGCTGTTCAGCTGTAAAATGTTCATCAGTAGAAAAGACGACATCAATGATTACTCGCCTTTGATTAGTGATGCGAAAATCTTTTTTTTCGAGAAACTCGATAAATTTACGTTTAACTTTTTCTCTGACTTCCTTTTGCACTTGGGAAGATTTTTGCTTTAAAACAATCTTTATGTCAATCAGGTCTTGAAAGAATATGGCCATCATTGTTGATTGTCGCTTTAGTTTGTTTGAGGCATGTTTCTTCCGAAACTTTTGTTAATGAAACCATGTCTCAACAAATACTGCCTAATTCTATAGAAGTGTCCGTTGTCATGCCTTGTCTTAATGAGGCTGAAACGCTTAAGGCATGTATTAGTAAGGCACTTTGTTGTTTGAAAGAGAATAAAGTTGTTGGGGAGGTTATTGTTGCAGACAACGGCAGCAAGGATGGTTCTATCAATATTGCT
>NYWG01000061.1 GCA_002684915.1 Verrucomicrobiales bacterium | reverse complement strand
TGCTTAAACGAATCCGGAAAGGTGATTCTGGTTGGGAAAAAAGTCTACCCCCTAAAGTGGCTCAGAAGATTAAAAGGAAGAAATTGTTCGGATATGATCCGAAAAAATAATTTTTTAGGTTTATAGTTAAACTGCTAATGGAAATAAATTTTGAAACTATTATCTGGTTTGTTTTTCTGCTAGATGCAACAGCAAATGTTGTGTTTTCTAGATCCAATAGATTTAATGTTTGGTATAAAAAAAGTCTTCCCAGAGCCTCAGTTCAATTTCCGTTGGCGTTAGGCTGGAGTCTTCTTTATCTTGGCATGGTAATCTGGGTTGGGGTTTTAATTTATCGATTGCAATCTAATTGAATTACGCTTTACCGCAGTGCTTTAAAAACGGTTTATAGATTTAATGCATTGAAAAAATCTTATTTTTTGCCGACTGTCTTCTTGGGGCGCAATACTAATTGTGGTCTATTTGAAATATTATGAAATTTGAAACTACCTGTTTGCATGGGGGGTACTCAGTCGATCCAACCACTCTCTCAAGAGCAGTTCCTGTTTACAGAACATCATCCTATCAGTTCAAAGACACGGAACATGCTGCCAAGCTTTTTGCGCTTCAAGAGTTGGGTAATATATATTCTCGTTTGATGAATCCCACTAATGATGTATTAGAAAAAAGAGTTGCTCTATTAGAGGGAGCGCACGAGATGGGTGGATTAAGTTTGGCATCTGGCACTAGTGGGGTTTTTTATTCGATTATCAATCTCGCTCAGGCTGGGGATAATATTGTAAGTGCAAGGAACCTGTACGGAGGCACCTATACTCAATTTAATGATATTTTACCTAAGCTTGGGATTACAGTTAAGTTCGTTGATTCAAATGATCCAGAGGCTTTCGGCAATGCGATTGACGACAAAACTCGGGCAATTTTTTGTGAAACAGTCTCAAATCCTGCTTTAGAAATAACAGATTTAGATAAGGTTTCTGCGATCGCAAAATCACATGGAATTCCCGTTGTGGTGGATGCGACATTTTCAACGCCTTATCTAACTCAGCCACTTGCTCATGGTTGTGATATCATTATTCATTCCTTGACCAAGTGGTTTGGAGGTCACGGATCAGGAATTGGAGGCGTTGTAATTGATAGCGGGCGGTTTAATTGGGGAGCAGGTAAACATCCGTTATATGATGAGCCTGATAATTCCTATCATGGTTTAAGATGGGGGCATGATCTTCCAGAAATGTTGGCGCCGTTGGCTTATATTCTCAGAATGCGAACCGTTCCTTTAAGGAATTTGGGTGCCTGTATTTCACCCGATAATTCTTGGATGTTTTTGCAAGGCATTGAGACTCTGCCATTGAGAATGGAGAAGCATTGTGAGAATGCTTTAAAAGTTGCGAGGCATCTTAAGGAGCACGATTCAGTTGATTGGGTTCGTTTTCCTGGCCTTGAAGGTGATCCGATGAGCGAATTGAATACAAAATATCTAAATGGCAAGGGAGGCTCTATGGTTATATTTGGGATAAAAGGTGGTAGAGAAGCTGGCGAAGGCTTTATAAATAAACTAAAATTATTTTCACATTTGGCAAATGTTGGCGACGCAAAGAGTTTGGCAATCCATCCCGCTTCGACCACTCACTCCCAACTCAATGAAGAACAACAGCGTGATGGAGGGATAACGCCTGAAATGGTTAGATTAAGTGTTGGTATTGAAAATATTGAGGATATCACTGCTGATCTAGATCAAGCTCTTGCATAGGTATAAATAAATTCATGCTAAATAATTCAAGTGATGTCTCAGCGGCCTGAAGGCGAAAGCTTGAATTCTTCAGTGGGTGAATATCAATTTGCCACCGCAAGCAATCCGTTTTTGCTTGAGGCTGGAGAGGAGCTTACAAGTGCTCGGTTGGCATATGAAACTTATGGCACGCTTAATAGAGAAAAAGACAATGCGATTTTAGTCTTTCATGCATTAAGCGGCAGCCAACATGCNGCTGGTTACCGCCAATCAGTAAGCGCGCAAGTAGANCGACTTTGGACGAAAGAGTGTAAGACCGGTTGGTGGGATAAATTTATAGGAAAAGATGCAGTAATAGATACCTCCAAATATTTTGTGATTTGTGTCAATTATCTTGGAGGGTGTTATGGTTCAACTGGCCCTGACTCAATTAATTCTGATTCAGGACAAAGGTATATGGCATCTTTCCCTTGGATATCCTTTGTAGATATTGTCCGATCTCAAATGAAATTGGTAGAGTCATTTGAAATCAAAAGCCTTCTTGCTGTTGTGGGGCCATCACTCGGGGGCTTGCTTGCCCTGACAACTACAATGCTTTATCCAGAAAAAGTACAAAGGGTTATATCTATTGCCTCCGGCCTTAAACTTCAGCCGCTTCAGATTATTCACAACTATGAGCAAATAAGGGCTATTGAAAGTGATCCTTTGTTTTTAGATGGTAATTATACAGAAGATGATCCGCCAAGATTGGGTTTGGAATTAGCTCGTATGATCGGTCATAAAACTTATGTGTCACTTTCCATTATGGCTGAGCGGGCTAGGGAAAATCTTATGCCGCAGGACAAAGATGGTTCAGGGTATCGGATTAGTCATTCCGTAGAATCGTATTTTAACTATCAGGCTAAGAAGTTTTCCGAAAGATTTGATGCGAATAGCTATTTGAGAATCGTTAACGCTTGGCAAAGATTTAAGATTGAGAACAAGACTCCAGATATAAAAAGATTAAGCCCTAAATTTAAGGCGTTAATTATCTCAATTGATACAGATGTTTGTTTTTATCCAAATGAGCAGGTAGAACTTTATGATTTTCTGCGTGCAAATGAAATAAAATCGGATCTCCATAAAGTACATTCTCAAAAAGGCCACGATTCTTTTTTACTCGAGCCGGATCTGTATTACTCAATTGTGACAGGTTTTTTGGAGAGCTGAAGCAAACTACTAGCAGAAGAACAAAGTCGATTTGATTGTTTGATCTTTTAATTAGTTAATCAATCATTAGCATTTGGCTTATGCTATCAGAAGAATCAAATAAAAGCCTTCATCGTCGGAATTTTTGTAAGACAGCATTAACCGCAGCTGCCTTTAGTCATTTTGCAGGAGAAGCAAATGCGGCAACTAGTAACAAGAAGTCTCTAATCAAAAAAGGCAGTGTTATATTGTTTCAAGGTGATTCGATAACCGATGCTGGTAGAAGCAGGGCGGAGGCAGACAAAGCCAATAACTATAAAGCTCTGGGCCGCGGCTATTCATGGAATGCGGCGGCGAATTTGCTTACAGAGATGCCAGATCATAATCTCAAGATTTTTAATCGGGGGATAAGTGGCAACAAAGTTCACCAGTTAGCTGCCAGATGGGAAAAAGACTGCCTTAGTCTGCAGCCTGCAGTGTTAAGCATTTTGATTGGTGTAAATGATATATGGCATAGTCTGAACGGCAATTATGATGGCACAGTTGCGACTTATGAAAGTGATTATCGGAAATTGCTTAAACGAACTATTGCAACTTTGCCTAACGTGAAGTTAGTTGTTTGTGAGCCGTTTGTTCTTCGGTGTGGCGCCGTAACAGATAAATGGTTTCCTGAATTCGACAAGTTTCGATTTGCTGCAAAGAAAATCTCCGATGAATTCAATGCTCATTTTGTTCCGTTTCAGTCTATGTTTGATCAGGCGGCAGTAATAGCCCCGCCTGAACACTGGGCAAAGGATGGGGTGCACCCTTCTAGTAATGGCTCTGCGCTAATGGCTCATTTTTGGCTTAAGTCAGTGCTGGGGAATTAAAGATTCATCTAAATAATTTTTCCTGATCTATTACAGCCGATAGCTAAGGTTTATCCTTAGTGTGAAATCTAGCCGCAAAAATACAGTCTTTTGCAGGCTTTGTTCTAAATCAATATCCCAAATCTAAATTTCCTCCCAGTGGAACATTGGGTTTTGAGTTAGTATCCATTTCATCTGCCTGAAACAATTTATGGAATTGATATCCTACCCTGTATGGAAATCCATGCTCTTTTACAAATTTAGTAATTTTTTCTTTGATCTTCTTATTGTCACGTAGTGACCACTCAATATTTAACCAAATTGGGATTTTTAACTCATAAGGCTTCAAATATTTTCCCCATTCTTCCAGTGCCTCTTCTCCATCCACTATAATCTTTAATTCACTGGCTATGATTAAGTTATTATCCAGCGGTAATTTTTCTCGTTTTGGGCTTACGGTAATCCATTGAAAATCTCCTTTGATTTCAAAACCGCCAGATGTTTCTAGGTGTCTTGAGATGTTTTCTTTCTCTAATTGGGATGTGAGTTCATTAAGATCAAAAATAGTTGGCTCTCCTCCAGTGATTACAACAAAGTCACAGTGGGTTGCTTTTGCTGATTTGACTAAATCTTCTTCAGGTATTTTTTCAATATTATCTGGGGCATAGTCAGGATGCCATGTGCCAGCAGAATCACACCATTTGCATTTAACTGGGCACCCCCAAGTTCTTATGAAGTAGGCTGGGCGACCGAAGTGGACCCCTTCGCCTTGCCAGGAATAAAATGTTTCGTGAATTGGGATCAAATTTTTATGCCATTAGACAAGTGATAGTTGGGATTATGGAAGTGCAGCGGTAAATACGAACTAGATTCATAATACTTAATGAGATAATGGACTTTCAACTAATTTCAAAAGTTAGGCTTCATTGCTTTTAGTCAAGTCTTCCCACGATTTTTGATATGTAACTGGATCTTTGCGGCCTAGTTTAATGAAAGCTTCAATACGCTCGATGTCAGCGCCGGTTTTTCCAGATGCTCGGCCGAATTCATCGGGTTCATAGCTGGTATTTGTATTTTTGAATATCGTATCAAAGTCTAAACCGACTTTAGCTATAGATGCTTCTGCATCTTTTAGTATTGTATGTTTATCGCCATCTATATAGGGCAGATAAAGATCCACTTTTTCAGAATCCCAATTGCCTACTGCAAATGCTTTGTGAATAGCTTCATAGAATTCAGGTCTGCAATCAGGGTAGATCGCGTGGTCTCCAGAATGTACGCCTAGTGCAATTGAAACCTGTTCATTGTTTTTAATGGCAATTGAAAGTGCATATCCATATGCAATTGAAGCAAAAATAGCGTTTCGATTTGGCACAACAGTTTGCTTCATATTATCTTGTTCATAGTGGCCTTCGGGAATTTTCCAATCAGGATCAGTGAGTGCAGATGAATAAAGTGTTCCTAAAATCGATAGGTCTACAGAATCATGATGAACGTGAATATTCTGTGTCTTGAGGTAAGCTATGTTTGTCTCGAGTCGCTCGAGTTCAAGGATATGTTTCTGGCCGTAATTAAATGATATGCCGAAAACTTCACAATCTTGAGCAAGAAGATGCATTAATAGTCCAGTAGAGTCCATACCACCAGATAGACTTACGACTGTTTTATTCGCTGGTTTATCTGCAAACATTAATCAGCCGTCAGGATGAGATGCCTTGACTGTTAATTGTATCCCTCCGCGCTG